>JBCDJM010000373.1:0-6442 GCA_038747755.1 Cyanobacteria bacterium P01_H01_bin.35 | reverse complement strand
TTAAATTAATAATGAATAATTGATAATTAGGGTTTGCTGAATCAAGTATTTTGGTAGGGAAAGGAGTCAGGAGGAATAGGAAATTTAGAGAAAATACCCAGATATTTTATCTCTTTATTTTTCTACCATAGTTAGCTACCAAATCCTATTGATTAAATTAATAATGAATAATTGATAATTAGGGTTTGCTGAATCAAGTATTTTGGTAGGGAAAGGAGTCAGGAGGAATAGGAAATTTAGAGAAAATACCCAGATATTTTATCTCTTTATTTTTCTACTATAGTCAGCTTAAAATCCTAACTTTTTAGTGACTCAAGCTGAAAAAAGGAAAAGCGGATTCGATATAATTCTAGGGTGAGCCAACAGAGAGAATCTATAATCAGCTTTTCCCTCATCATACTTGGTATCAATATTATGCTAAAATTCTATTTCCTAACTTCAGTAATTATTAGATTATGACAAGTAGATTTTCACAAGTAAAATTTTTCAATCTCTCTAGTAAACTCACGATTTCAATGCAGATGATGTGGGTAGGTCTAATCATTACAATTCTATTTATATTAATTGCTATTTTTGCTCCACTTTTAGAAAATTTTGGCTTACTCCAAGACCCTCAAGAATTTCTCAGTAATCCCATACATCAAGCACCTTCTTTTAAACATTGGTTTGGCACAAGTCGTCAAGGTTATGATATTTTTTCCCGAACTTTATTCGGCGCACAAGTTGCTTGGCAAGTTGTAATTTTAGCCACAGCATTAAGTTTAATTATTGGTGTGCCATTAGGAATGGTAAGTGGTTATCTTGGAGGCAGAATTGATAAAGTTTTAATATTTTTTATGGATACTGTTTATACTTTACCAGGATTATTACTTTCCATAACTTTAGCTTTTGTTGTTGGAAAAGGAATATTAAATGCAGCGATCGCTCTGAGTATTGCTTATATTCCACAGTATTATCGAGTAGTTCGTAACCATACAGTTAGTGTCAAAACGGAACTTTTTATTGAAGCGGCAAGAGCGATGGGTGCTAATACTTGGAGAGTGTTGACTCGCTATTTATTTTTAAATGTTATTCAGAGCGTTCCTGTGTTGTTTACTCTTAATGCTGCAGATGCAGTTTTAGTATTAGGAGGATTAGGATTTTTAGGATTAGGATTACCTCCTGAAACTGCTGAATGGGGAAATGATTTAAGGTTAGCTTTAGATGCTTTACCAACAGGTATTTGGTGGAGTGCTTTTTTCCCTGGTTTAACTTTAACTTTAATGGTGGTTGGGTTATCTTTATTAGGAGAAGGATTGAATGAATTTGTGAATCCTAAATTTAGAAATTAATAGACTTATTTCCGAATTCAGGGAATAGGGAATAGGGGATACAAATTGTTAATTTTATCTCTTTAATTAATTTAATTAAAAATTTTGCAAGAGGTCTAATACCATTTCTCAAAAACTTTTCTACGCTTCATTGAGCAGGGGAGTAGGGGAGTAGGGGAGAAGGAAAAATAAGAATAATTCATATTAACATAGCTAAAATTAGTAAAAAATTTATTTAGCTAGTGCTAATTACTTAATACTTGAAGTATTCTCCAAGTATAGCATTAATGCATGGGAATTGGTATAATGCTCTAATGTTTAATGAAGGTAAAGAAGAATGAAGTTGAAGTTGAAGTTTTTTTCTTCTTAATTTATTCACAATTAGTAATTATAAATGATATTATTTTTGCAAAAAAATTGTAGGGGTTTGGTTTCCTAACCCAAGCTAAAATCTCATGTTGATGCCAAATTCCTACAATAAAATATTACAACATAAACGGATTGCTACAGTATTTGCCAGGTTCATTTCAGTTATAGCGCTGTGCTCCGGCAACAGGCACTATTGCTACAGGCACTATTAGGGAATAAATTGCCGAGAATATAAGACTTTGAGCTGCTTTGGCCCCTACTGCAATTTGTAAATACACCAGCGCTCATTGCTATATCAGTACCTCCAACAAATAAGGAGGGTTTCAATACGGAATCTTCTTTTTTTATCCTCTTAAAAGAGTCGGTTTAACTACCCAAATTTTTCGGTGATTAGAATATTCTTAAACCATCAAATTTAGTCACGGTAAGAAGTTAGCTTCTAAATTCTGAATTATCAATTCTAAATCCTACCAAAACTACCCCAAAAAGCACCAGAAATTATTCCCCAAATAGAGCCAATACCTGCACCAATAGTTACTCCTTTCAACAAAGTAACTTGACCACTAATTCCTAAATTTAAAAACAAATCATCACCAAGAGTTATAGATAAAATTCCGCCAATAATTCCCCAAGCGATCGCCATCAAGAAACAACCCCAAATTGCTCCAACAATTGCACCTCTTATCCCAATTAATTCTAATGCTAAAGGTAAAGGAGGAGCCATTATTAATCCACCGAATATAATGCCTGATATTGTTCCACCAATAGCACCATTTCCACCACCAAAAATCAAAGCAGCTATTAATAATTGAGGTAAGTTACCAGCACTAACATCAATATTTGTTTGACTCCAAAACAGTAAGCAAACTGTGGCAACTATACCTATAATTGTGCCGAAAAAAGAACCCCAAATTGCACCTAAAATTGCTCCCGACTTACCCCAAATTCTTATACCCCCCAAAAACATAGGAGGTTTAAATAAACTCCACACAAAACCAAAACTTCCTCCGAGAAATGCTCCTGATAAATAAGCTCTACCAAAATTAGCATCCCGATTTAATATTGCTAACATTAATCCTCCAATAGCACTACCTAGAAAAAAACCACCAATAATTCCAGCTATTATATAATTCTTACTAGATTCATCTTGTCTAGCCATTAATAATTTCCAAATTAGGCTAATAATTGTACACCATAAAACACCCATTAATAATGCACTTATAATAGTAACTAAATTTTGATTAATTCCGATAAATAAACCAGCCAAAGCACCACAAAATAAAATACCCCAAACAATTCCACCAATTATTCCCCAAATTATTTTACTAACCATATTAATTTGACTATGAATTAATTTTATTTAATGATATAACAGGGAATAGGGAATAGGGAATAGGGAACAGTTGGAAAAACATTTCCGTTTTCTAAGATTTATCATCAGTCTATGTCCTAAGCAATTTTTTCTTGGCTATATTATAGTTAAGACTTAGTTTTTTTATATTTTATGCAAAATCAAGAACCACCTGAAATTATTAAACAACGTCTCCTATATAAAGGTAGAAAATTTGACTTTGACGTTAACCATCTACGTCTACCTAATGGAGTTGAAGGAGACTGGGAATGTATTCGTCATCCTGGAGGTGCCTTATGTATTCCTGTTACTTCAGATGGAAAATTAGTATTAGTAAAACAATATAGATTTGCTGTTCAAGGTAGGCTTTTAGAATTTCCCGCAGGTACGATAGAGGAAAATGAAAATCCTGCTGATACTGTCAAACGAGAAATAGAAGAAGAAACAGGTTATCGAGCAAATAAATGGCAAAAGTTAGGAGAGTTTCCTCTTGCTCCTGGATACTCAGATGAATTTATTTATGCTTTTTTGGCAGAAGATTTGGAGAAGTTAGAAAATCCTCCAGCACAAGATATTGATGAAGATATGGAAACAGTTTTAATGACTATTCAAGAATTAGAAAAAGCTATTTTTGAGGGAGAATTTGTAGATGCTAAATCAATCTGTAGTTTATTTTTAGCTAAACCATTTTTATCGTAAGCATTTCCTACGGAATGCTGCGCAAACAGCCTTCATGTATAAGCTATCAGCTATTTTTTTGGTTTTAAATAAAAGTTTTATTGATTGAATAAAACTCCCAAAATTATGTAGTTTGTGAGGTACAAACTTTAATAAGCATTCAGCCGTCAGCTATCAGCTATGATTCATTAACTCATTATTATACTAAAGGAGGAATTAGCCTTCAAAGAGCATTAAAAGTTATGTTTGCGGAGCATTCCGCACGAAAGAAAAAGATTATTTCTGTATACCAGAAAGCTGACTAGCTGACAGCTAATAGCTGAATGCTTTTATAACAGTAAACTAAAACAAAATGTCTAACTTAATTCTATTTTGGCATCGTCGCGATTTACGAATTTCAGATAATATCGGATTGACAGAAGCATCTCAAGAAAGTCAAACAGTAGTAGGTATATTTTGTCTTGATGAAAATATTCTCAAACGAGACGATATTGCTCCTGCAAGAGTTACCTATATGATTGGTTGTTTACAACATTTAGAAAAACGCTATAAACAAATAGGAAGTCAACTATTAATAATCTCAGGACAACCTACAGAAACTATTCCAAAATTAGCAACTTTTTTGGAGGCAAAAGCAGTATATTGGAACCTGGATGTTGAACCTTATAGTAAGGAACGCGATCGCCAAGTCAAAGAAAATTTAGAAGCTGCAAATATTCAAGTAAAAACATTTTGGGATCAACTCCTTAATTCCCCAGAAGAAATATTTACTGGAACTAAAAAAGCTTATACTGTCTATACTCCTTTCTGGAAAAATTGGAAGAGCAAAAAAAAATCTAACCCACTCAATACTCCCTTACTCAAAGGTTTAACTGAAGAGCAACTTCAAGACACAAAACAAATAGGAGTAATTGACTTACCCACTGCTAAAGAATTAGGATTTAACTGGGAAAATGAACTCATTCTTGAACCTGGAGAAACAGCAGCATTAGAAAAATTAGAGACATTTGCTAATAAGGCGATATATTCATATCAGGAACAACGAAATTTCCCCAGTATTGATGGTACATCTCTACTAAGTCCCGCTTTAAAATTTGGTGCCATTGGTATTCGTACAGTTTGGGCAAAAACTCAAGAATTAATCAAAAATTGCCGTAGTGAAGAAGCATTTGCAAATATAGAAACCTGGCAAAAAGAAATAGCATGGCGCGAATTTTATCAATATGTTATGTACCATTATCCCCAATTAGAAACAGGTCCTTATCGAGAACATTGGAAAAATTTTCCTTGGGAGAATAATGAAACAAATTTTCAAGCTTGGTGCGAAGGCAAAACAGGTTATCCTATTATTGATGCTGCTATGCGTCAGTTAAATGAAACAGGTTGGATGCACAACCGTTGTCGGATGATAGTGGCCAGTTTTCTGACCAAAGATTTAATTATTAACTGGCAGTGGGGCGAAAAATATTTTATGCAGAATTTGATAGATGGGGACCTTTCTGCTAATAATGGAGGTTGGCAATGGAGTGCTTCAAGTGGAATGGACCCAAAACCATTGAGAATATTTAATCCCACATCTCAGACACAAAAATATGACCCAGAAGCAGAATATATTCGGGAGTGGGTCTCAGAATTACGGAATGTAGATACGGAGTATTTGGTTACTGGTAAAATTCCAGCGGATGAAAGAGAGGGTGTAGGTTATCCTGCGCCTATTGTTGACCATAAAAAAAGACAACGATTATTTAAATCTCTTTATCAGGAACAGAAAAATTAATTGAGCAGTTATATCTTCTCATTAGATATCTTCCAGAAAAATTTTCACCTGTGGGCAAGAGTTAAATATTGCTGGGAAAAATTTTCAAGGGTATTTTCCAAGTTGTCTGTTGTTTCCTCAATTATTAGGAACAGAAAAATTACTTGAGCAGTTATATCTTCTCATTAGATATCTGCCAGAAAAATTTTCATTTGTAGGTGAGAGGTAAATATTGGCATGAAAATTTTGAAGGGTATTTTCGTTCTGCTCTATTATTTCCTAAATTATCAAGAATAGGAAAATTAGTTGAGCAGATATATTTTCTTAGTACGAATATCTGCCAGAAAAATTTTCACCTTTAGGTAACAGTCAAATATTGTTTGAGGCAATTTTTACTGCTTCTTTTTTTATTATTTCCCAAAAAAAATAGTTCACCGCAACGCCGTCTTACCTCAGCTTTTGACCTGGATAATACCAGGTGGGTATCTTGGCCCAAGTTTAAAGTTTCTGGGTACAAGCCCAGTTTACTGCCACTCGAACATCTAGATTCCCAATGTTTTTTGATTTGTAGGTCAAAAAAACATTATTGGCAGTCACCAACATCGCAGTAGAACCTAACGATTATTATACCTATTATTTTCTGAATGTCACCCCCTTGAGGGTAAGTCAAAATTCAAAAGTCAAAAGTCATTTCAGTTAGCCTCCTGTCGGAGGAACTGCGTTAACAGTTAGCCTCATAAGGTCGTAACTGCGTTAACAGTTAACAGTTAACAGTGCCTCGCAGCTATTCCCAGAGGCTTGACCTTAGTGAATATTTTCTTTTTTTATCCCCTATCCAAGGCTATGCTTTATAAACATCTTTCTTAACATAAAACTTGACAACATAGACAAGTTATGTTGAAGTCTTGAATCGGCTTTTTCACGAGAAAAGAGTATTTTTCAATACACTTTTTTATGAATGTAGACAGAATTCTTCCT
>JBCDJM010000372.1:0-6513 GCA_038747755.1 Cyanobacteria bacterium P01_H01_bin.35 | reverse complement strand
ATTAAGGAATTAATTCTAATTTATCTGGTTATTATTTTCTAGTTTTGTTTGACAAAAAACCAAAATATAATTTTTAAATTTATATCTATTGTTATTACTTATTAGATTGTTATGTTAGGTACTTTTCAAAAAAGCCATATACGGATTGAGATTGAAGCTGCCGAAGCTACTATAAGAGATAGTTTGTTACGTCCATCTCAGTTACAAATATGGTTATGGCCTCAGCGTTTTTCTCCTGGACTACCAGAACAATTATCTGAGGGTGTAAAGTTTGAAACTTGGGTTGGACTGATAGAAATTAAGCATTATGTTGATATAGTGAGACCAAATTGTTTGAGGCTTATACTTAGTCAAGGTATTGATGGCTTTCATGAGTGGTATTGGGGAGATGGTTGGGTACAATCTCGTATAGAAGGAATATCAATGTTTCCTATAAATTTGGCTCAAACTTTTAGTATGCTTCGCTTACGAGAGTTTATATCTGGTAAAGAATAGGTTGTGGTGCTGTGTCAAGCCTTAAATGTTACTTTATAAAAATGGTAGGATGCATATTTTGCAAGCTTTTACTTAAAAATATAAGACACCATTTTAAGCTTGACACGACAGTAGGGAAACTAAGAAAGCTGATAGGTAAAAGTTCATTAATTGATAATTGATAATTGATAATTACCTCTGGTTAAAACCGCACGGTAATTGAAGATAGCGAAATATCCTAGCACTTTTTTTCCCCATCCAAGGAGAGGGTTTAAACCAGAATTATTTAATTATTAATTATTAATAATTCGGTAATACAATTTATCAAGCATTAATGCTTTATTTAACTACTACTGTTGCTCTAAAGTTTGGTATTTTTCAGAAACCTTCTAACAGGCATAATCAAGCCTATTCGGTGGTATCTGAATTACAGTAGCAGTCCCTTTAATACAAGTTAGGGTATAAGTTACAATATTTTTATTAAAAGCATTTTCGATCTGATATTTTAAAATGCACTTAAACTACAGATTTAACAATCAACAAACTAACCAAAAATAAAAATATTATATCTGTTTCAGATATTAGTAAATTAGTTAAATGTTGGAAATCTCGTGAGAAGCGATCGCTTATTTATATGAATTAATCTTTACCATTTCCCAATGTACAGTTAAATCAAGTTCGTATTTATCATAATAAAAAAATTATCTGATCTCTTTTCTCCTGTTTCTTATTCCCCATTAATATTTTCCTTTTTTTCTCAATCCTAGTTTTACATCGGAAATTCAAACACTATAATTTATCAGTTTTTGTAGAAAATTACTGGATATGGAAAGAGCAGATTTTTGGCAATATTTTAGTCTCCTAATTTTTCTTTGAAATTTGGATAGGTACTACGATCATTTAGATTGACTATACGACTTTCATCACCTGTTGCTGTTACATTTTCATATACTCCTTGATCCCGTTTTACTAATTTACTAAATCCGTGACTTTTTAGATCGCTAACTCCAGTTTCTACTATTATTCTAGGGGCGCTAATCATACGTTTAACAGGAGTATCTTCTGGAGTGTCGCCTGTGTCACATTTAGCTAACTTACATAGCTGACCCCAAGTTGTGATATTGTCATTTATACTGTGCCAAACTTCTAGTTTTTGGTTATTACTTGGACAAAAATAATCATATATAGGCATAGTTATAGCTTCTACAGTAGATGATGCTATTATACTAGCAAGTCTTGAGATTAAGTCAAACTAAAGGAATCTCAAGAAATTACTTTTTTTTGCAATTGACTTGCAAATTTTATTATACGA
Source organism: Cyanobacteria bacterium P01_H01_bin.35 (assembly GCA_038747755.1). GTDB lineage: Bacteria > Cyanobacteriota > Cyanobacteriia > Cyanobacteriales > Microcoleaceae > Trichodesmium. Next base: position 4,727 of record JBCDJM010000372.1, on the reverse strand, counting down.
TGATAATTATTCTATAGATTATCATAACAGTAATAGATTAGTCAGATTGTATACTTTGGATTTTAGATTATTCTGGTATATTTATTAAATTTAGGTTTTATTTTCAGTCTATTTTTTTAGAGTTCTATAAAATTGATAGCATTTTCTTTTACTCCAATCTGGAGTTGATAATTTCAACTCTTTTTTGAGAGTAATATAAATACAAGATACATTGTCTTAAATTATTGTTTGGGGAGCATTATGAGCGATTTCAAAGTAACGCCACAAAGCGATCTAACTAGCAGTCAAATGTTAGAAAGATATAAATTAGAGGATGAAATAATTCTCAAACGTTGGGCGCAATTACATGGTATTGATAGTAGTCGAGGTTACTATAATCCAGATGAAGTTGATCTAATAGATCATGTACATCATCATATTTATAATCTTGGTATGAGCATTATTGACTATCAAAGTTTTATAGAAAGTCGTCAAATTAGACCACAAAAATATCCCCAGGAAAAGGAAAAAAATTTAACGGAAAATAATATATTTAATAATTCTATTAATGATGGAGTAAATGATACATCAGGACAAGTTAATAATGAAGGTTATGCAGCTATAGAGATGTTGAAAAATCAGTATTCAGAAGCAATTGATTTAATGGGAGAAAAAATTGCTGACCATTTTATAGATGAGCTAGATTTATCTGTAATGCGACATCTAGTCAAGAAGGTAAAAGCACGGCAAAAACTTAATGGTAAAGTTTCATCAAATCGTTTTCTTAAAACAATTCAAGCGGTTTTACAGCCTCAAAATGGTAATTATCTTGTCCCTAAAGATAATGAGGATGAGTCCAGTATGGAACTCGAACAAAATCATCGACTTGGTTAATTAATTTGTTGATCGCTGATTTTCTGTGATGGGAGTAGGATAGACATCTCCGGAAAATAAATAAATCTTTTAGTTATATTAGCTAAAGAAAGAAAAAGTCACCATAAAAAATCCTTTTTCCCGCCTTATTCGTAAAAATATCTTACCTGTTCCAAGTTAAGTGTTTCCTACTCCTAGAAAAAATCTATATATATCTTTAATTCGGAGAAGTCTAATAGATTTTGCACAAGGTTTTTTGGGGAGCTATTGAACATTTTGTTAAACCTAATTATACTTAGTAATATCTGGTCATAAATTAAGTTAATTTTGACTATTGAGGAGCTGCGTAGGGGTTAGGTAATCAAATTCCTACTGATTCATCCGACGTTTTGGAAAGTTTACTTGCTGCAATTATTTTACTTTTAGTTTTGCCTACTGACTGAGCTTTATTGAATTAGAAATAAGTGGCATTTTAGAGATGTCAAGTGGAAGGGATAAAATTAAATCATACTTTTAAAAATTATTTGGTATTTCTATAGAATGGGGTTATTATATAGCAATCCTCCGCATATTCGTGGCAAAAATATTACTGCTTTTTAGGGAATAGGGAATAGGGAACAGGGAACAGGGAACACATAAAAGTTTCAACTTTTTTATTTACTTTTTAATTTATCACAACCTAATTTAGGATTGCTATATCTTCACCATTACAATGCAGAACTACCTAATTATTAGATATTAATTAGGGTTTGCTGATTAAAGCTCAAAGCATTGACATATAAAGGTTTTAGGATTTTAAAGTAGAGAAAAAGTACGAGATTTGGGGCAGATACGGCTAACCAAGTGAGTATGGTAGTAAGAGTTAGTCTGGTTGCATCAAGGGATAATTTTTCTTTTTACCTCCTCTATAACTCCCTGTTTTTCTTGACTCTGTACGGACGCCCTTATGCAACGTCTCTACCTACTCCCTACTCCCTGCCTTCACCATTAGACTTTTGAGGGCAAACCCTAATTATTAATTATTCGGTAAATATATTCCTAGGTTTTTAATTGAGAAATAGTTGTGTTGATTTCTTCCTCCCTATTCCCTATTCCCTATTTTTTTGAATTTTCTGTCAAACCATAAAGCATAGAAAAAATGATTAAATCTTGGATAATAATTGGCAGTGTTACTTTTTTAATACCATTTAGTAGTAGCTTCTTAATTCGTTCTAGAGATGCTCAATGGTTTAGACGCCTACAAAGACCTCATTGGTTAACTTTTGAAAGATTAATTACCCTAATTTGGACGACGATTTTTATTTGTGGTGCTTGGTCTGCATATATTATCTGGGAACAAGAACCTGGAACTCAAAAAACTTGGTTATTAATGGCACTATATTTATTGTTAGAAATAGTGACAATAGCTTATACTCCTGTCATGTTTCGGACGCGAAGTTTGCGGGTAGGAACAATTATTGGAGGAACTGGTTTTGTATTAAGTTTGCTCCTAATTTTAACTGTCTGGAAAATTAATATTTGGGCGGGAATTTTATTATTACCCTATACATTTTGGAGTCCAGTTGGCACTTATACTACCTGGAAAATGAGTAGTATTAATTCAGAAAATTAGTAATTTTAATTAATCTGAAAAAATGCTTTTAAGAATCAATAATTAATAATTACCTCTTTTGATAAAGAGGAGAATTGGATCAAAGGATTTTTGGCAATAAATAGAGAGCCTTGATACCTTGATTTTTTGGTAGATGGACAACACAAATGCGAGTTATTAACTAATTTGTTTGCTTAATTTATTCAAAAAGCTGTTTGCGCAGCATTCCGTAGGAAAAGCTTACGATTAATTTCATTGACAAGAGTTGAAAGAGAGAATAAAAATATAATAAATTTTGTCAGCTTTTTAATAATAATTATGATGATTGCTATGGTGTTATCTTTGATATAGAATTATGAGTGATAATTAATTTAGCGATGGTTTGATGGAAATAATTGATTATATAATTGTTACAATTTACCTATTATTTATAATAATTTTTGGATTTTTTCTACAAAGAAAAGCATCTACAGGAATTGAGTCTTATTTTCTGGGAAATAGAAATCTTCCTTGGTGGATTTTGGGTGCTTCTGGTATGGCTTCTAATACCGATTTGGCTGGCACTATGGTATTAACTTCTTTAATTTATGCTTTGGGAACTAAGGGATTTTTTATTGAAATTCGGGGTGGAGTTGTATTAATTATGGCTTTCCTAATGACGTTTATGGGAAAGTGGAATCGTCGCGCTCAAGTAATGACTATTGCTGAATGGATGGAGTTACGTTTTGGTAAGAATAAGGAAGGAAATATTGCCAGAATTATCAGTGCAGTTGCTAATATTATTTTTGCTATTGGTACGATGAGTTATTTTGCTGTTGGAGGCGGAAAATTTTTAGGAGGATTTCTGGGTATTGATGATAGAGTTGCTGGAATATTGTTGATTTTATTGGCTCTTATCTATACTGCTGTAAGTGGATTTTATGGTGTTGTTTTGACGGATGTTTTTCAGGGAATTTTGATTTTTGTGGCAATTTTATATATCTGCTTTATGACTTTTCAAACAGTAAGTTTGCCAGAGACTTTTGCTATTTCAATTCCAGGTACGAAAGAATTACAAGAATGGAGTTTGACAGAATGGAGTAGTATTATTCCACCGATAAAAATTGATTTGCCGGGAGATTATAGTATTTTTAATTTGTTTACTGGAGTGATGTTATTTTATGTTTTTAAAGTATTTCTAGAAGGTGGTGCTGGAGGGGGTGGTTATATGATTCAACGTTACTTTGCTGCTAGGAGCGATCGCGAAGCTGGTTTACTTTCTTTATTCTGGATTTTTTTATTATCTTTTCGTTGGCCTTTGGTTACATCTTTGGCAATATTAGGAATAGATTATGGTTTGAAAAATCAGGTAATTTCTGACCCGGAGTTAGTCTTGCCTACTGTAATTAGTGTATATATTCCAGTGGGAGTTAAAGGTTTATTGGTTGCCTGTTTTATTGCTGCTGCAATGTCAACTTTTGATTCGATTATTAATGCTAGTGCCGCCTATTGGGTAAAGGATATTTATCAAGCTTATCTGCAACCTGAAGCTTCTGATCAACAATTAGTTAATCAAGGTCGTTTAGCTTCTATTTTAATTGTTGGTTTGGGATTAATTTTTAGTTTTAATATAACGAATATTAATGATATTTGGGGATGGTTAACTTTAGGGTTAGGAACTGGGTTGTTTATTCCTTTAGTTTTGAGATGGTATTGGTGGCGATTTAATGGTTATGGATTTGCCATTGGTACTGGTGCAGGTTTAGTTGCAGCTATTTTGACTAAAGCGGTGATTTTACCTTTTTTGAATATGCCTCAACTTCAGGAATATATTCTGTTTTTGGTGCCGAGTATTTGTTCTTTTTTAGGATGTATTTTCGGAACATTCTTAACTCCAGCAACTAACTTGGAAGTGATTGATAATTTTTATCGGGTGACTAAACCTTTTGGTTTTTGGGGAGTGGTTAGTCAGAATTTACCAACTAATATTCAAGCAAAAATTCAAAGGGAAAATCGACGAGATATTCTGGCAACTTTGATTGCTATTCCTTGGCAGTTGGTTTTATTTTTGATGGGAATGATGTTTATGATGAAGCAGTGGGATAATTTTGGTGTTTTATTATTGATGTTTATTTTGTTGTCGATTGGATTATATTTTACTTGGTTTAGGCATCTGGATAAAATATAATACTTCTTGCAGAAGTCAGAGAATACGGAATAGAGAATAGGGGGATGAAATTGTTCATTTCATATCTTGTTGATTTAATTTAAACTTTTGCAAGATATCTATAGCAATATGTGCATT
>JBCDJM010000371.1:0-6551 GCA_038747755.1 Cyanobacteria bacterium P01_H01_bin.35 | reverse complement strand
GATAGTCTGGTTTAATTTCTAAAGCTTTTTCATAAGCATAAATTGCCTGTTCATATCTTTCTAAATTTCTCAGTGCATCGCCTTTATTATCCCAAGCATAGTGGTAGTCTGGTTTAATTTCTAAAGCTTTTTCATAAGCAGCAATTGCCTGTTCATATCTTTCTAAATTTTCTAGTGCAATGCCTTTATTGTTCCAAGCATAGTGGTAGTCTGGTTTAATTTCTAAAGCTTTTTCATAAGCAGCAATTGCCTGTTCATATCTTTCTAAATTTTCTAGTGCAATGCCTTTATTGTTCCAAGCTTCGTAATTATTTGGTTCTATTTCTAAGGCTTCATCACAAGCTAATATTGCTTCTTCATTTTGCTTTAACCTTCTATCTAGAGCAGCCTTTCTGACTAACAAATGTGCTTTTTGCTCAACAGGAAGCCTATCTTCATCAAGTAAACTTTTAATTCTCACCCACTCATGCTTACGTTCTTGTCGAGTAAACTCTATATAATCATCTAATTCTTTTCGAGAAACTGCCAAAGATTCCTTTCGCACAGTTTCCTCATCCATGGGAAACTGAAACAACCCAGAACGCCAATCAAAAAAATCTGGGGCACGTTTAATCAGATAATCTAAAGCAAACCTTGGTAACAGAAACACAAAGCAAATATCAAAATCATCCCTAAACCTTTCTCGCTGCTGATTCAAATTAATCAAAACCGGAGGAACTCCCCTTTTGCTAATAGAAATAATCTCATTATTACCCAAACCCCGTTCTTTCATATCCTCCTCATATTGATACAGAGAATATTCCAAACCAGTCACAAACAAAATATCAATATCTGCCAGTAATGGTAATTCTTTAACTCGGTTATAAAAATTATAAGTAGTCTTATCCAAACGCAAAACTTCCACTCTTTCTTCGAGAATATCCTGTCGCACCTTTTCCATAATTTTTGTTCCCTGTGCTGGGGAACATTCCACAAACAATAAACCAAAACCTTCAATAAATGTAATAACATTCAATAGGTCTTGATATTCCTCTGCAAATGTCAATAGTAAATCCACTTCCCTATCAATAACTTCTAGTTTCATTGCAGCAACTCCTTCAATTCAAAAATAGAGTTATTTATATTTATCTCAATTAATTAACCTTTGCCCACCATACTTTGATTCAAAATTTTCATTCTATCTGGTGGGCAAAAACTCAGAGATTCTGAATTATAGAAATCCATTAACGTTTGCCCACCCTACTTTCTACTTTCTTAAATAAATTTTCATTCCCATAGCTTGTAAGGTGGGCAAAAATTGATTTATTTATATTTATCTAAATTAAGTAAAATTTGCCCAGCCTACTTTTTTTTAGCTTCGTTCTATCAACTCCTTAAATTCCCGAACTCCTTTGATTAAAGGATGAACATCATACCAAGTTTGCTTTTCTCCCTCTTCATCAAAGTAAATATATTCTAGCAAACAACGACTAAACAATAAATTGCGGTGTCCCTGATCGTTATCTATACTTTTAGAAGCAAAAACATTAGCTAATATTTGCCATTCCTCTTTTTCAACTGACCTCTTATAAGGAAGTCTTGCTTCCGTAATTGCTCTTTGTAAGACTTTGGCAGAAATAGGTAATTGACCTCCAGCACGTTTAATTACATTTTGCATTAATAACATTAAATCCCTGACATGACCCCCACTCATTAAGCAAAGTCGATCTAATACTTCTCGACTTTCAAATACATCTGTTTCTAAAGATAAATCTGGATTAACTTCCCTAACTCGTCTATCAATAATTTCCCTAATTGTAGCAACTCCCAATTCAGAAACTTCCCCCTCTGGAGTCTCCACCATAATCATTGGCAAAACTTGGGGATCGTCATATTCCACTTTGAGATTTGGTGCGTGATTAGAATAGACCATTGAAATAGGAATTGTATAAATTGTATGGCAATCTAATCCTTTTAATTGGGCACTACGGTCAATAAAAATTTCATCGTGATTACTACGTCCGTCTGGCTGAACAATTGGTACAATGCGGTCTAAACTATCAGCAATTATTACCAGTTCAGAACCAGATTCTAATTTCTTTTTACCATCACGAATAAAAGTATTTATCGCATCAATTAAACTTTCAGTATAAGGATTAATCTTTTCTCTAATTTTTTTTCTTAAGGTAGGTTCAGTTCTAATATTTGCCGTAAGTTTTGCATATTGACTAATTTGTGATTCAAGTGCCAAACTTTCCAAAGATATTTCTGTAGTTGCTAAATCTTTTAAATCTGCCCAACGCCCCTTTAACCAATCTAATAGTGGTTTAGGATTAGCATCTTTCAAATGCTCTAATAAATGTCTCGTACAAGCCAACAAAATATCAGCATATTCTGTATCTTCTGGATTAATATCCTCTTCGTCAGCAGCGAAATAAACTATAAAATATCCATTATTTTCTAGATGTTCTTTGAGTCGTAAAAGTTCAGTTGATTTACCCGCACCTCGATGTCCGGCATAAAGTTGACAAGTATTATTATCAGAGTATTCAATATTCCTAGCTAAATCTGTAATAATATCTCCATCTCCTCGAACTTCTCGACAATCAACATATACTGGACTACCCGGTTGTAGAGGTTCAAAAGGTTTAAAAGCATTGAATAATCTTTTCAATAAATCTATTTGATTTGTCATTTATTAAAAATTCTCCTTTTTTTTATTTGGTATTAAAATAATCCTAAATGATTTGTGAAAAAAACTGTAATAGTTTGGTCTTCAAATCACATTTGAGCTTGGGTTTGGAGACCAAACCCCTACGATCTATTTAGGGTTTGCTGATTAAATATCAAAGTATTTAGAGATAAAGCTTGTAGGCTTTTTCAGTGGTGAAAAAGTACCAAATTTTAGCCTGATCAGGCTAAAAAAGTGAGTATCTTGGGTTTGGTAGGGGCGCCCAAGTTAAGAGATAATTTTTCAAGCGTAAGTCTTCTATAACTCCTGATTCTTCTTGACTCTTCACTACTCCCTACTCCCTACTCCCTACTCCCTGTCTTCACCATCAGACTTATTCAGCAAGCCCTAATTAGAATTGGTATATAAACATTATTCAGTAAAAAATTTACAAATTTTCTCAGCAATTTCAGTTTTTATATTAGTAGGTGAAAGGTTTACCATCTGTTAATGTATATATATCTTCTTCCGGGTCTTTCAAAAAATCAAATGTTGGATTTGTAGCTGCTGCCTGAAGCCATTCTTGTTCGTTTATTTCTTCTAGCTGTTGTGCTGCTTTGTCTCCTATTTTTTGGCTCTCCCTTTTCACAAAGTTAGCAATAAAATATCTATTAATTTTGATGAAAATTATCTTCATAACCATTATATTAACTTAATTTTATTAAGCTAGGAGAGATAAGTAATAGTAACTCTCTCCCCAAAATTAATTAGTCTGTGGAATGCTGCACCTAGCAAAAATTCCCGATCATTAATCATTGAATGGTTGTATTAGTTTAAATTTTTCTCCTACCTTACCATTCACATATCTATTGAGATTTTTACCGAATAATTAATAATTAAATAATTCTGGTTTAAAACCTCTCTTTTTAAAGAAAAAAAGAAATAATATTTCCGTATATTCAATTGCATTACGGTTTTAACCGGAGGTACTTCAATAATTAATAATTATTACCCCTTCTTAAAACGGATATAATTGGTTAAAAGGATTTTTTTTCCTTTTTTATCCTTGAAAGGAGAGTCTTGAAACCTTATTTTTTCAGTAATTATCCATTATCAATTAATGAACTTAACTTTCCAAATTTTCACTCTGATAACTTTCCAACTTTGCCAAAGTTTCAGGAAATATTTTAATATCTAGATTTTCATCTTCCCGTTGAGACAAAGAACGTTTAACTTCTCCTAAATAAAGAGGTTGAGAAACATCTTTTTCTGGATGAATAATAGTTCTAATCCTAATAGTTAATTGACTATCCCCACCTAAACGACCTAGTGAAAATAAATCTCCTGCTGCTTGTTCCATTGTTGCTGCTAATTCTGATTCTGAAATAGTAGGAGAAACAGCAATTACTGTTTGAGTTGCCCCATTATCATAAACTAATGTATATGGAACCGAACCTGGAATTTCTACACGGTTAAATAATCCTAAACTTAAACCAAATAAACCAGCAGTTAAAACTCCCATAAAACCTGTTACTCCCACTAATCTAAATCTAAATCCCCATTTCAAAATAAAACCGAGAGTTGTTAACAGAAAAAATCCAATTGTAACAATACCAAACCATTTAGTAGCGATAAATAATTCTGTAGTTGATAACATTTTTTTCTTGGTGATTATATAGATTTACTTTTTAATTGTATAGTATAGCTTTAAGCATTCAGCATTCAGCTCAAATAAAAACTCTTGGCATTGGCTGTCAAAAATTTCAACTTTATTAATTGTTAAGTTCATAAGCAAAATTTATTACATATCCTAATTTCCCTGTTCCTTCTCTCAACTAGGAAATTCCTAAAAGCACGACTACTTAATGCCCTAACACTTTTTTGTAGCGGTATGATTATATAAAAGCTTCGGGTACTTTTAACTTTTAACTTTTAACTTTTGACTTTTGACTTCATTACTTTCTGCCCATAAGTAAATAAGTCCTCATCATACCTTTTCCTTTAATCTCAATCATGCCTCGTTCCTGAAATGTATATTTATCAATTAGACAATTATAAGTATCCTCAGTTACTTGAATTTTTCCAGGAATGCCATGAGACTCCATACGATGAGCTGTATTTACTGTATCTCCCCAAAGGTCATAAGCAAATTTTTTCGTCCCAATAACTCCTGCTTCTACTGCTCCCGTATTAATACCAATACGAATTTGTAAAAGTTTCTCTTGCTTTTCAGAAAATTCCTTGACTTGATTTAACATATCTAAGGCCATCTTCGCGATCGCCTCTGCATGGTCCTCCTTGGGCGTTGGTAGGCCACCTACAATCATATAAGCATCACCAATAGTTTTGATTTTCTCAAGTCCATATTTTTCTGCCAACTCATCAAACCTAGAGAAAATCATATTTAGTAATTCTACCAGTTCAGCGGGGGATAAATTGGCCGAAAGTTTAGTAAACCCAACTAAATCAGCAAATAAAACAGTTACTTCACTAAAGGTATCAGCTATAGTTTTTTCTCCCTGTTTTAACCGTTGAGCAATTGGAGCTGGTAAAATATTTAATAGTAATCTTTCTGACTTTTCTTGTTCCTCAGCTAACCGTTTTAAATAAGCTTGTTCTTGATCCCGAAGTCTTTTTTTTTCTAAACAAGCGTTAATTCTAGCTTTAAGCAATACTGGATTAAAGGGTTTCGATAAATAATCTTCTGCTCCCAATTCGATACAACGGACTATACTCTCAATATCGTCCACTGCAGAAATCATTATTACTGGGATATGGCGTAATTTGGGGTCAGCTTTCAGGGTTTCGAGGACTTCATAACCGTTCATTTGTGGCATCATAATATCTAGTAATACCAAGTCAAATGATTGATTTCTCATCATTTCTAAAGCTTGAAACCCATCAGACGCAGAACTTATCACATGGCCTTGCCTTTTGACTCGCCGAGCCAAAAGGTCACGGTTGACTAGATTATCATCTACAACCAGCACATTGCCCTGGTCATGTTTCATTTCGTTGGCTCTTTACCTATAAGATTTTTGATCTTGTCTAATAGTCTGGGAAATTCTACTGGTTTTGTATCATAGTCATCACATCCAGCATCTAAACATTTTTCTCGGTCTCCTGCCATAGCATGAGCTGTCATTGCTATTACTGGAATATTTTGGGTTTGGGGGTCAGCTTTAATCTTCTGTGTTGCCTGCCACCCATCTAGTATGGGCAAACTCATATCCATTAGAATTATATCTGGTGCTTCTGATCTAGACATATCCACACCTTCAGCACCATCAACAGCAATAACTACTTCAAATTTTTTACGAATGAGACGCCTAGACAACATATCCCGGTTCATCTCATTGTCTTCAACTAAGAGAATCTTAACCATTGTCCTACCTTTTAGTGAGATAATATAGGGATTTAATCCTTAATATAAATTTTTTATAACACAGTCATACTCCTTAATATTTCTGGAAAGAGTGCCAAGTGCAAAATGCTGTTTATAGTTCTGAATCAATCTATAATTATACATAATCATCACGGGAAAAATAGTTTATATACCATATTCAAGTCAATCTTTGCAATTTTTATATTCTGTTATTTTTGACAATTAAAATATCTCAATTGAAAATTTTCTGATTTATTTTCAGATAGCTAAAACCGAAATAATTTCCTAATTTTTGTTAATAATTGATTTCTAGTAACTTGAGCTTTTTTCAAACTCCATGAGTGTAATACAGAAAATAGTATATGTGAGAAAATAGGGAAAGAAAATCAAATCAATCAAAAGAGTTAAAGCAAATAGTTAATATATTTAGAGTATTAAGCTATATATTTTATTTAAACTGACTATAAAATTAAAAATTAAGATATTATAGGCGGTGAATTATGATCGCCATTATTT
>JBCDJM010000370.1:0-6553 GCA_038747755.1 Cyanobacteria bacterium P01_H01_bin.35 | reverse complement strand
GCAAACGTTCCTGAACCCAACCTACATGAGTCAATTTTTTATTATATGATAGAATATTTTTTTCTGCTAAAGCAAAGTTTTGCATGGCAGATATGCTCAGTATAATTGTCAGATAATTTAACAAAAATTTCACAATTTTATAGGATTTTTTATCTATAATTAAGGTTATTTAATCTAAGATTACTTGATATAAATTATAAGTTATAATTTATAACTTCGTTAAATCTGTTGGGTGTCGTTCCTCAACCCAACCTACATGAGTCGATTTTTTATTATATGATAGAATATTTTTTTGTGTTAAAGCAAAGTTTTGTGGGGCAGATATGCTCAGTATAATTGTCAGATGATTTAGCAAATTTTTCATAAGTTTATAGGATTTTTATTGTGCAAATATGATTGATAAAATAGTAAATATAGCGTTTTTCAGGCTAATGAAGTACATCTATCTTTTTTTAGATAAATTACCAATTAATTAATTCTATTCAAATCCTTTCTTTCTCCTGACTCCTGACTCCTGACTCCTCAGAGATTTATTAAAAACATTCTTAACAGTCTCTAACACTACTTCTTCTCCACAAGGTTTTGCCAAATAACTACAATAGTTAAATTCTTGCTGCTCTTTTTTATGCTTATTTCTCATCGTAGCACGATTACTCATAACAGCTATTGGCATATCTTTTAACCGAGAATCATTTCTAATTTTTGTAGTTAGTTCGTAGCCATTCATATTAGGCATTTCTATATCCAAGAAAATCATGTCAACTTGTAGATTATTTTGCAGTTTATTCCAAGCTTCTAAACCATCTCTAGCTATTTCCACCTGATAGCCAGCATTAGTAAAAGTTGTACTCAAAACTTGACGCACAATAATAGAATCATCAACAACTAGAATTACATAAGGTTTTAACCATTGGCGATCGCTAACCTCAGTGGTATCAACAATTGCCTCCTCTAATGCTCCTACTGAAAACTTTGCCCCCGCTAAATTAGTACCCCTCAAATCAGCTTCAGTAAAGTTTGCTTTTTCACAGTTAGCATTCTGGAGATTAGCACCCCTAAGATTAGCACCTTGAAAATTCAAACCCTGCAAAGCTAAACCACTCAGCACACAGTCAGAAAAATCATTCTCTCCCACGTCTAGTCTTTCCCGAATTCGCTGTCGCCATAGCTTGTTAAAAATACCCTTTTGAGCCAAGCTACTTACCAAATAAATTAAGTTGTTATCACATTCTATACCATGAAGATTACCCTCAACATCATACCAGTTGAGCCAAGGTAACAACCCCTCTGGAGAATTAAGGGTGAAATTAACTTCACCCTCGCGATACGCATCCACCGTTTGAGAATAACCACGCCCTACACAACTGATAAAATTCTCCTCTACTTTTGTCATATCTTCATTTTGAGTACATAGCGTGCGCCAAATTTTTTCCTGCACGGTAAAACCAAAACGTCCGTGAGAATAAACTACCCAGAGTAAGTCAATTGTTTGGAAATCTAGCAAAGGCAGTTTGTGAAGAAATTTCCCATTCAGGCAACCCGAAAGATAACCATAAAATGAAGAAGTTGGAAACTCTTGACTATGCAAACTCCCAAGCATTTTTTGGTAATGGTGTAGTAAGCGAGTAAGTTCATTAAATCTATCTGATTGAAGATTTTTGTCTATTTTCTTCAGAATACCTCTAGTTTCCCGAACACCTTCATGTACTTCTGCTCTCAAGGCAATTTCACAAAATAGGCGAAAAGTTTCCCTGTCAGCTTTTTGCCATTGAGACGCTGCTAGTAAATCTTGCAATTTTCTGTAGTTAACTCCTAATGCTGAGTGCAATTCTAAGTCGGTAACAGATTTTTTCTCTGGATCGAATATCACATCTTTTGGACGTTGCCATATTTTGGGGATAATTTGAGCGATCGCCTCCCCGACTGTTTCTGGTGAAATATTCTCTTGTGCCAATTTTTCCCACAACTTAGAGGATATATAGTAAGGGCGAGACATTTGTTGATAAAGTTGCTTGGCAAAACCTCCTGTCACCCCCACTGGAATTACCATCGCCCCCGCCTCTATTGCAACTTCTGCTTCTTGTTTTGCACCTGGCCCACCTTCTATTAGCACATAAACCGATGCCATGTGAGCTAAAATTTCTCGACGCTCAAATAGAGTTTTGCCTCCATATAGATTTGTACCATATTCCCAGGGTTCAAATCCTTTTGGCTGAATATGGTAAACTGGGGTAGGTTGATTTTGCCTGCTGCATTCTTGCCAAAAACTATAGGATACTGCTTCAGGTATACCAGTCACTCCACCTGTTACAAGAGCTAAATTTTCCCCCAAAGTTGCAAGTTTTCTGCCAGTAGCATTGCATATTGCCTCCGTAGTGATGCCCCAAAATGAGGTACTGCCAATAATGGCAACTTGATGCTCAGATGAAATTTTACCAACTAACTCTTTAGCTATTTGTGCTTCAGGTTTTTCTGAGGAAGTGGAGGAAGTGATGAAATTTGGCAGATTTATCTGATATTGCTCGAAATCATCTTGCTCGCGACAGACAAAAATTATTCTCCACGGGAGAGAGCTGTTTTGCAAAAATGTCAGGACTTCTGTTAGAGCTATTTTGGCAGCCCAATCTTTGGGAAATCCACGCAGTCCTGTACTAATACAAGGAAAGGCGAGACTATGAATTTGCTTTTCTGCTGCTAACCGGAGACAGTTACGGTAACATTTGGCTAGCTCTTTGCTAGATATCTGGCTATTGGTTTTATCCCAAACCGGTGCGCAAGTATGAATTATGTATGAGGCGGGAAGTTGATAACCGTTGGTGATTTTGGCTTGGCTAGTTTCCAGCCATTCTATTTGTCTGGTAGCGTCTCTGAGTGCTTCTCCTGCTGCGTGATGAATTTTGCTACATAACCCGTGACTGCGGAGATTATTGTCAGTAGGATTGACTATTGCCTCTACCTGTTGAGAGATAAGATCGCCTTGAATGATAGTTAAGCGTTCGCCCCATCGGGGATTTTCCTTAGACATCTGCCAATTTTGTTCTGATTTATTCATGGTTTATTTTAAATAAGTATAATTTATTATAATAATTATACACAATTTCCTTGACATTTGTTCAATATAAATGGCTTAGGACTTACGCAAAGAAACCCGGTTTCTAGGATAAATCGTTGTTTTGAGCAATAGACGTCTACGAGAAACCGGGTTTATGGGTTCTCATGGCTTTAGTCCTGATGGCTATTAGAAGGAGATTTAATCAAAAGTAAATCTGTAATGTACTTCGTCATTAATTTTTTAGGTTAGACTAAGTATTATTATTTATATTTTTTTAAATCAAGGTGGTGTTTGACTATGACTTCTTTTGACGAAATGGCTGGTTACGACAAAGCTATTAAACTTAATCCCAAAGATCCTGGTGCTTACTATAACCGGGGTATTGCTTACTATAACCAAGGGAAGTATGAACAAGCACTAGCTGACTACGATAAAGCTCTTGAACTTAATCCCCAGGATGCTGCTGTATATAATGACAGGGGTGTTATTTTCTATATCCAAGGACAGTATCAACAGGCAATTGCTAATTATAACCAAGCCATTTTACTTAATCCCGAGGATTCTGATTTCCACAACAACCGGGGCGTTATCTACGAAATTCAAGGACAGTATCAAAAGGCGATGGCTGCTTTCAACAAAGCTATTCTAATTAATCCCAAGGGTGCTAATGCTTATGTTAATCGGGGTAATGCTTACTCTCACCAAGGAGATGAGAAAAAGGCACTAGCTGACTACGATAAAGCGATTCTACTTGAACCCAATTTAACTGAAGTTTACAACAACCGGGGTACTATCTACAATAATCAAGGAGAGTATAAAAAGGCGCTGGCTGATTACAACCAAGTTATTGAACTTAATCCTAATGATGCTGTAGCTTACTATAACCGGGCTAATGTCTACTCTAACCAAAGCAAGCATCAAAAGGCGATCGCTGACTATAACCAAGCTATTCAACTGAATCCTAATTATGCTCAAGCTTACTATAACCGGGGCAATAGTTACTCAGACCAAAATAAATATAAACAGGCGATCGCTGACTATTCTCAAGCTATTAAACTCCATCCTAATTACCTTGATGCTTGCTATAACCGGGGTTTTCTCTACGAGCAGCAAAAAAAATATAAACAGGCGATCGCTGATCTAACCCAAGTTATTCAAATTGATTCCAGCTATACTAAAGCTTACCATCTTAGGGGTTTAGCATATTTTGAGCAAGGAAAATATAAACAGGCGATCGCTGATTTAACTCAAGTCATTGAACTTAATCCCCAGGATGCTGATGCTTACAATAATAGGGGTGCAATTTACCAGGAACAAGGGAATACAAAACAAGCTATTAAAGACTTGGAAAAAGCTGTTAAGTTATATAAGAAACAAGGAAATCAAGAGTTATATCAACAAGCTCTAGATGACCTCAGAGGGTTAAAGGTAAATTAGAATGGATAATGGATAATGGATAATTGATAATGGATAATGGATAATTAGACATCTCGATAAAATAGAGGACAAGGAATAGAGAACAGGGGTAAATAATTGATTTTAATTTTGATTTTTGGAGATATCTATTAACGAAAGGATATATCTATTTGACAAAAAAGATGATTTACGACCTCAAAAATGGTATTGAAGCAATTAATTTTGACCTCTAAAAATTCCTTAGATATTTGTAGCAGGCATCAATAAAATTGATATTATACCAATTTGAAAAAAGAATGTTACGAATAGAAGCTTTGCGTGAGCAAAACGTCCCTACCTCATTACTCTGTACGGAAGTTGCTTGAGCATTAATGCGTTTTCTGTTCCGGAATGCTGCGCTTTCCATGTCGCGTAGCGTTTTGCTGGCGCACAACTTTCCGTTCCGGAATGCTGCCTCTTACAGAGGAGCTGCGCTAACGCAAACGTATGTCGGCGACAGCCGACATATAAAGCGGAAGCTCTGCGTAAGCAAAACGTCCCTTACCTCATTACTCCTACAACAGTTTTGTGGTCTACTCAACTGAAAAGCACTGTAATGAAAGGAGATGTCCATTTGACTAATAAGATAAGTTATGAACTAATAAATGGTATAAAAGCTATTTATTCTGACTCCTGACTCCTGACTCCTAAGAATTCCCTAGATATTTGTAGCAGGTATCAATCAAATTGATATTATACCTATGCAAAAATACTGATTTTAGAACAGTTTTTCTTAAACCGTCAGTTTTGTACCTCATTTAACGGAAAAAGGCTATACTTATATCAATTTAATCTAACTAAAATAACTTTGTACAATGTTGATAATTCTCTCCGATGCATAACCATCACCGAAAGGATTAATTGCCATTGCCATCTTTTCGTACTTACTAATATCACTCAATAATTCTGCTGTAGCAGGCACAATATTACTCGTATTAGTACCAACAAGTTTAGCAGTTCCCGCCATTATTGCTTCGGGTCTTTCCGTTGTTTCTCGTAATACTAAAACAGGCTTGCCTAAACTGGGGGCTTCTTCTTGTAAACCCCCAGAATCAGTTAATATTAAATAACAATTTTGAATAGCTCCTACTAACTCACTATAATCAAAAGGTTCCTCTAAAAATATTCTGGGATGACTCCCTAAAATTACTTTTAAAGGTTCCCTAACTGTGGGATTTTTATGTAGAGGTAAAACTAGAGCAGTATCAGGAAACTTCTCTAAAATTTGGAGGAATCCTTCAGCAATTTCTTTCAAAGGCTCTCCCCAATTTTCCCGTCGATGAACTGTTGCTAATATGACCCGATATTTGCCCCAATCTAAACCATTAATCTGACATTGAGGTTGAGATTTTGCTACCTTTAACAAAGCATCAATTACCGTATTTCCTGTTTGATGAACTTCCCCTACTACTCCAGATTTTTGTAAATTTTCCATAGCTAAAGTTGTCGGAGCAAAATGCAATTGAGCTATCTGAGAAATTAAACGGCGGTTTGCCTCTTCGGGATAAGGATTAAACAAATCATTTGTCCGTAAACCTGCTTCTATATGACCAACAGGAATTTTTTGATAAAATGCAGATAAGGCAGCAGCAAAAGCAGTGCTAGTATCTCCTTGGACTAATACTAATTGAGGCTGCAATTGTACAAATAATTCTTCTAATCCTTGCAAACTTCGACACATAATATCTGTCAATGTTTGCCGAGTTTGCATAATTGCTAAATCCTGGTTGGGAATAATATTAAATAATTTCATTACTTGGGCAACCATTTCCCTATGTTGACCAGTTAAAATTACTAGGGTATTAAAATCAGGAGAATTTTGAAAAAGTTGGATAACTGGTGCTAGTTTGATAGCTTCGGGGCGAGTTCCCAAGGTAATTGCTACTTGAATAGGACTGTTTAGCATTTCAATTTAATTTGATATGTTTTTTTTAAGACAATAATTCTGAATTATATAGCATTTACCGAATAATTAATAATTAATAGTTAATAATTAATAATTACAGCGCTTACCGTTGTTATGAGGCACAAAATTTTAGGTTTAGG
>JBCDJM010000369.1:0-6592 GCA_038747755.1 Cyanobacteria bacterium P01_H01_bin.35 | reverse complement strand
TAAAGTTTTTTCAAAGGTTTTTGACAAATAGAAATGGGTAATTTTCCAAGATTTTCTTTTCTTGTACCCCTCCAATTATGATGTTGGTTTTAACAGAATAAAAAGACTCTTCAAGAATGTATAATTTAGTAGATATTTATTTAAAAAATTTTGTAAAATTAATTACAACCAATTATTTTGTTTATGTTATTATAAAAAAATTTGCTTTTTATTGGATTTTCTTGTATGGCATTGGTCCAGGTTTTCCCTAAATAGGGTTTGCTGAAAAAGTCTTTTTTAAGGAGTAGGGGAGTAGGGAGTGTCTTACTTTTCACTTCGTATAGCAATACAAATAGGAGGTATGGCAGTTCATCTCATCAAATATTGATATCATTAACTTGAACTAAAACCCGCTCCTATTATTGGAATATCTAAGGTGTATCACCGCACTACTACCACGTCTAGCTGAAAATTATAAGTAATTGTAAGGGGAGCAGGGGAGAATTTTCCACCCAATACCATTGGATTTTCCCCAAATTTATCGATCAATAATGCTGATTAAATCTTACAGTATTGACAGATAAAGGTTTTATCCTTTTTATATCTGGAAAAAGTACCTAGTTTTGAGCTGCTTTATCCTCAAAAAGTTAGGATTTTGCGCAAGAGTTGAGCAAAAAAATTATACCAATTTCATCAACTTAAGCTACACTACTTATGCTATTCTTTATGTGAAATAATTTCCTGAAATTACTGGAGTATCAAAGTTTTAAGCTGATCGCGAAGCGGAACGGAGTTCTATCAAATCTTAATGCATGACTTTTGACTTTTGACTTTTGACTTCCGTGAAACGGTATTACTTCCCTACACTCCCCTACTCCCCTACTCCCCCGCTCCCCTACTCGTTAAAGGAGCAAGATTATTTCCGAATTAACTCGACTGCATTAGAATAAATAAAGTGCCTAACTTTCTCTTTCGTTATTTTTATGGTTAATCTTGCTGGATACCAAGATTTTATTCAAATTCATAAGAGTGCAAACTCCTTAGTTTATCGCGCTCGACGAGTTAGCGATAAAGCAGAAATACTTGATAAAGCCCAACCTGTCATCCTCAAATTCCTTAACCAAGACTATCCAACTTCGGAACAAATTAGACGCTATAAACAGGAATATTATCTAACTTGCCAATTAGAATCTCCTGGTATTATCAAAGCTTATAGTTTGGAAGAATGGCAAAGAAGCTATGCGATTGTTTTTGAAGACTTTGGGGGAAGATCCTTAAAACGATGGCTAAAGGAACATAAAGTTTTATCCCCTTCAGAATTTTTAGTCCTGGCGATCGCAATTACTGAGATTATAGGACAAATTCATGCTCAAAATATTATTCATAAAGATATTAATCCTGACAATATTGTTTTTAATCCCAAAACTAAAGAACTAAAAATTATTGACTTTGGTATTGCCACCCAACTGAGTCGAGAAAACCCGACTCTAAAAAATCCAAATGTATTAGAAGGTACTCTAGCTTACATTTCCCCAGAACAAACAGGAAGAATGAATCGGGGTTTAGATTATCGCTCAGATTTTTATTCTTTGGGAGTAACTTTCTATGAAATGTTAACGGGAAAATTGCCTTTTGTAAGTTCAGATCCTTTAGAGTTAATTCATTCTCATATTGCTAAACCTCCTCCTTCAATTATTAGTCAAGCACAACAAGAGCAGAAAAAAATTCCGCCAGTGTTAGCAGATATTATGATGAAATTAAAAACTAAAAAAGCTAAATCTCTGTCTTCAATTGGTGCTAAGGTAATAGTGAGTGAGGCAGAAATTCCCCCTGTAGTGGTAGATATTGTGATGAAGTTGATGGCTAAAAATGCCGAAGAACGCTATCAAAGTGCTTATGGGTTAAAAGCAGATTTAGAAGAATGTCGCCGACAACTAGAAGAAACAGGGAATATTAATTCCTTCCCACTGGCTCAACAGGATATTTCCGATCGCTTCCAAATTCCCCAAAAGCTTTATGGTAGGGAAAAAGAAGTAACAACTTTACTGAAAACCTTCAAGAGAGTTGTCGAAACTGGAAAAGTGGAATTGATGTTAGTGAGTGGTTATTCTGGTATTGGTAAATCATCTTTAGTGCAAGAACTTTTCAAACCGATCACCGAATGTCGGGGTTATTTTATCTCCGGTAAATTTGACCAATTTCAACGCAATATTCCTTATTCAGCAATTGTCGGTGCTTTTCGCGGATTAATTGAGCAATTATTGGGGGAAACTAAAACTACGTTGCAGGTATGGCGAGAAAAATTATTGCAGGCATTAGGAAGTAATGGACAAATAATCATTGATGTTATCCCTGAAGTAGAATTAATAATCGGCAAACAACCTCCCGTTGCTATATTAGGAGGAAATGAAGCACAAAATCGTTTTAACCTCGTTTTTAGTGATTTTATTAATTGTTTCTGCGATCGCGAGCATCCATTAACTTTATTTATTGATGACTTACAATGGGCAGATTTAGCAACTTTGACATTGATTGAAAAGCTATTATTAGCAGGAAAAACTAAATATCTTTTACTCTTAGGAGCTTACCGCGATAATGAAGTTTCAGCAAGTCATCCTTGGGCTATTTCTCTGAAAAAGTTGAAGCAAAATCAGGCTATAATTAACAAAATTAAGTTGCAAAAATTACCTGTATATCAAATTGCCTGTCTCATAGGTGATACCTTAAAGCAGAATCAAGAAAAAATTTGCAACTTAGCCTGGTTGGTGAGGGAAAAAACAGGAGGAAATCCTTTCTTTATCAATGAATTTTTACAGGCATTATATAGCGAAGAATTACTAAAGTTTAATCATAAGTCAAGGATTTGGCAATGGAATATAGAAGAGATAAAGGCTAGGAGATTAACAGATAATGTTGTAGAATTGATGGTAGGTAAGCTGCAAAAATTACCTAAATCAAGCCAAGAAGTTTTATCTCTGGCTGCTTGTTTGGGAGCAGAATTTGACTTAAAAATTATCACTTGGGTAGGAAAATGTTCTGCCCTAGAAATTTTTCAGTTGTTAAAAATTTGTCTTGACCGCAACTTAATTTTACCCCAGTCAGAATTAGATGAAAATCTTCTGATTCAGTCTTTTAAATTCAGTCACGATCGGATTCAGCAAGCTGCTTATGCTCTAATTCCTGATGAGTCAAAAAAACAGACTCATTATCAGATAGGACAACTGCTACTGCAAAAGATGTCCCCAGAAACTAAAGAAGAACAGATTTTTGAACTCGTCAATCAACTAAACTATGGAACAGCTTTAATTACAGGGCAAACTGAGCGAGATGAATTAGCTGAACTCAACTTACTTGCTTGTGGTAAAGCTAAAGATGCCAATGCTTATCAAGCAGGTAGGGAATATTTGAGGATTGGATTATCATTACTAGCAGAAAATGCTTGGTCACGACAATATGATCTGACTTTAGAATTCTATGAGTTGGGAACGGAATTAGCTGCTTTATGTGGTGAATTTGAGGAGATGGAAGAGTTGATTGAGATAGTGATTGCCAATACCCACTCTCTACCAGAACAAAAGAATGTTTATCGAACTAGAATCCAAGCATATAAGACCCAAAATCAACTAGCAAAAGCAACTGCTACTGCCCAAGAATTTTTGCAACAACTAGGTGTGACTTTCCCCCAAGAACCGACACAGGATTATATTAAAGAGGTAGTTTCTGAAGTTTACCTATTAGTTGAGGATAAAGAAATAGAAAAATTGGTCGATCTGCCAATGATGGAGAATAAAGAAAAAATTGCGATCGCGGAGATTGCCAATAGTATAATCGCATCTACTTATATTTCTGGATCTCCGTTATGTCTATTATTGGCTTCTTTGTCAGTCAAACTATCTATTCAATATGGAAATACTGAAGCTTCCGCCTATGCTTATTCTTTCTATGGTATCATTGCTTGTAATGTCTTGCAAGATATTGATCTTGGGGTAAAGTTTGGTCAACTAGCACTAAAGCTTGTCTCCAAATTTGATTTAAAATGGATAAAGCCATTGGTCATAAATTCTGTGATGTTCTTGATCCTACATCGTAAGTCTCACATCAAAGAAACGGTCTCTCCCTTGCAAGAATGTTATGGAATAGGTTTAGAAGTAGGAATGTTGGAATATGCTGGCTACGATGCTCATGCCTCTTGTTTACAATATTTTTGGTCTGGTCAACCTTTGCCTGCCTTGGAAAAGATATCTCATACTTATTTTGATGGGTTAGTACAATTGAATCAATTGGTAGCAGCTAAGTGGTGTCACAGTTGTTGGCAGACAACATTAAATTTGCTTGGAATTGCTAAATATCCAACTATTTTATCAGGAAATGCAGAGCAAGAAGCTGAATTTATCTTTCAAATGACACGTAGTAATGATTCTATGGGATTAATATTGTTTTATTTATATAAGATGATGCTGTGTTATCTGTTTGAGGAAATTGAATCTATTCAAAACTATATCGCAGAAATCAAGAGTTATATGCTTGCTGTTCCAGGACTTGTGACTCAACCAGTGTTTTATTTTTATGATTCTTTGATTGTTCTGGCAAGTTTGAGTGATGGCAAAAACGAGATTTCAGAGGTGATGGAACGAGTGGAGGAAAATCAAAGGGAACTGCAACAGCAATGGGCAAAGTATGCTCCGATGAATCACCAACATAAAGTTGATTTAGTGGAAGCTGAAAAATATCGAATCTTAGGAAAAAAATCAGAAGCAATAGAGTTATATGACAAGGCGATATCAGGAGCCAAAGAAAACGAATATCTTCAAGAAGAAGCTTTAGCAAACGAACTGGCAGCCAAATTTTATCTTGACTGGGAGCAGGAAAAAATTGCTTCCATGTATATGATGGAAGCACATTACTGCTATAGTAAATGGGGAGCAATAGCAAAAGTCAAGCACTTGGAAAAAAAACATCCTCAATTGTGTAAAAAATCCAAAAGCAAAACCTCTCAGACAACATGGTTTCAAGGTACAAGTAGTTCTAATGATAGTGAATTTTTAGATTTAGCTACAGTGATTAAATCTACGACTGCCATTTCTAGCGAGATTGTTTTGGAAAAATTGCTGGCAACTTTAATGGATATTCTCATTGAAAATGCAGGAGCGCAACGAGGAATATTAATTTTGGCTCATGGGGAAGGTTTGTTTATTGAAGCAACGAAGGAGGAAAACTCAGAGATCGTTTCAGTATTGCAGTCTATTCCTCTGTCTGAATTTCAAATGGTAGCGTCAAAAATTGTGTATTATGTTGCCCGTACTGGTAAAACTATTGTTTTGAACAATGCTACTTATCAAGGCAATTTTACTGACGATGCCTACATTCAACAATATCAATGTCAGTCCATTGCCTGCACTCCTTTAATTAATCAAGGTAAACTCCAAGGTCTTATTTATCTAGAAAATAACTTGACTACTGGAGCTTTTACCAGAGAACGGATGGCACTATTACGAACTATTGCTACTCAAGCAGCAATTTCATTAGAAAATGCTCGACTGTATAATAATATAACTAAATTAAACCAGGCTTATGAGCGTTTTGTTCCGGCTCAGTTTCTCAGCTTTTTAAACAAAAACAGCATTGTGGATGTGGAACTCGGAGATCAAGTGGAACGGGAAATGACGGTTTTATTCTCTGATATTCGGGATTTTACTACCATCTCCGAAAAGATGACTCCACCAGAAAACTTTGCTTTTATTAATGAATATCTCGGTTACATGGAACCACAAATTAAAGCTCATAGTGGGTTTATTGATAAATATATTGGTGATGCTATTATGGCTCTGTTTCCCAATTCTGCCGATGATGCAGTACAAGGGGCGATCGCCATGTTGCAACAATTGAAAAAATATAATTTACAAAGGCAACAAAAGAATCTTGAACCTCTGCGTATTGGTGTTGGTTTACATACAGGAGTATTAATGTTAGGTACTGTAGGAGGGTTTGGGCGTATGGATGGAACGGCGATCGGAGATGCGGTTAACCTGTCTTCAAGAGTCGAAGGATTAACCAAAACTTATGGAGTTTCTCTGTTAATTACCGATCAAACTTTGGCACACTTAAATAATCCCTTGGAATACGATTTGCGATTTCTTGCTCAAGTCAAAGCTAAAGGAAAAGCTAAAGCAGTTGCTTTATTTGAAGTATTTTCTGCGGACTCGACAGAATTACGGGATGTGAAAATCAGAACAAAAGAGAAGTTTGAAAAGGCAGTCTTCTTATTTCATCAAGAGTTATTTGAACAAGCAGGGAGTTTGTTTCAAGAATGCGTAGAAAATTATCAAGGCGATCGGGTTGCCCAGATTTATCTGGAACGTTGTCGTAATTTTGATAAACAAAGATAAGTTATGAAATAAAAAATGGTATTAAAGCTATTGATTATGACTCCTACCTCCGGTTAATATACCAAAATACAACCCTAAAGGTTGTCTATTCCTTTCAGTTATCAGTGAAGTCAGTAGGGGCGAATGGCCATTCGCCCATACCGTACACTACCGAAATGAAAACACCTGTAATACAGATATTATATTTAATTATATAATTAAATATAAATCTACAGAAAAGATGGAAC
>JBCDJM010000368.1:0-6599 GCA_038747755.1 Cyanobacteria bacterium P01_H01_bin.35 | reverse complement strand
TTTCCCTATTCCGGAAAATCCTGCTACTAGGATCATTTCTGATGTGCCTTGGGCGACTCGCTCAAATGCTTCTAGTAATTTGGCTACTTCTGTTTTTCGTCCGTACAGCTTTTCGGGAATAAGAAAGCGATCGCTCAAATCTCTCAGGGGAATTTTAAAATCTATAATTTCGCCAGTTTTTTTGAGTTGCTCTAAACAATTCTCTAAATCATATCTCAATCCCAAAGAACTCTGATATCTGTCTTCGGCGTTTTTTGCCATCAACTTCATCACAATATCTGAAATTACTTGTGGAATATCGTCCCTCTTCTCTGTTTTCCTAACCTTTGTCGATAATGACATAGGCATTTGAGCAATATGACAATGTACCAATTCCATAGGATCATCAGATGTAAATGGTAGTTCTCCTGTTAATAATTCATAAAATGTCACACCGAGAGAATAAAAATCGCTGCGATAATCTATCCCTCGGTTCATCCTACCAGTTTGTTCAGGAGAAATATAACCAAGGGTTCCTTCTAAAATATTAGGACTTTTAATTTCTTGAGTTTCTTTAGGCAACAGAGAGGCAATACTAAAATCTATCAATTTAACTTTTTTTGTTTCGGGATGAATCAGGATATTTGCAGGTTTAATATCTTTGTGAATAACACGACTTTGGTGTAGTTCATGGAGAATATTAGTTAATTGAATAGCAATTTCTAAAAATTCGACAATTGAAAGGATATTGGTTTTAATATATTCTTGTAAAGAAATTTCCCCGCTATCTTTCATTACTAAAATATAACCATTACCATAATATTCTAATGATAAAGGACGAATAATACCAGGAATATTCAGATTTTTACTAATGTTATATTGGTTACGAAATTGCAGTAATTCGTTGAAGCTAGGATATTCAGATTCCAGCATTTTCATGACTACCGCAAGTGATTCTGGTTCTCGGATAGCTCTATATACTCTAGTTCTAGAGCCTACATATAGTTGAGAGCTAATTTTATATCCGGGTATTACAGGAGGAGAGCTTGGAGTGGTCATTTATAGTTACCTCATAGTAGAACTTTATTTGTGCCTGAAACAATAGTATAGCAAAACTTCTTAGTTCATATACTCGGTGGAGAGAAAATTAGATCCAAAATTAGGAGTAAAGCTGCTGAAATTATTTACAAAAAAATAGTAATTGCCTTAAAATTGAGTATAACAATGAAATAATCACAAATCAAACACCAGGATAGACATCTTGAAAGAACTGTTAATTACGGCAACTGATACCGACGCTGGTAAAACAATATTGACGATCGCTCTTGCTTCTTACTGGCAAACTTATTACAAAGACCTTAGCTTGGGTTTATTTAAACCTATTCAAACTGGCATTGGCGATCGCGAACTCTACACCAAACTATTTTCCCTTGACCAATCTATTGACAAAATTAATCCTTTATGGTACAAGACACCAGTTGCTCCTCCCCTAGCTTCAGAAAAGGAAGGTCGTCTGATAGAATTAGATCGGGTCTGGTCAACTTTTACAACCTTGCGACAACAAAAAGATTTTGTATTAGTCGAAGGTTTAGG
Organism: Cyanobacteria bacterium P01_H01_bin.35; assembly: GCA_038747755.1. Taxonomy (GTDB): domain Bacteria; phylum Cyanobacteriota; class Cyanobacteriia; order Cyanobacteriales; family Microcoleaceae; genus Trichodesmium. The sequence continues at coordinate 5,027 of JBCDJM010000368.1, read as the reverse complement.
AGGACTGGGTTCTCCTGTAACTCATGAACTTACAGTAGCAGACATAGCTAGGGATTGGCATTTACCTACAGTTTTGGTTGTACCAGTAAAATTAGGAGTGATCGCTCAAACTGTAGCAAATGTAGCCCTAGCTCGTCAAATGAAGGTTAATCTTTTAGGAATTATTCTTAACTGTGTGAAACCTTGTTCAGAAGAAGAAATTGCTGACTGGGCTCCTGTTGAGCTGATTGAATCCTTAACTCAAGTACAAGTTTGTGGAGTTCTATCACATTTAGCAGATATTACTGACTTAGGTCAATTAGCTAAAGCAGCTTCTAACCTAGATTTAGAAAAATTTCTGCCCTTGCCAACCAAAGTATAGCTCAAGTCAGAAGTCAGTAGAGGCGAATGGTCATTTGCCCGTAAATTCTTAACTTGTGACTAAATCTCAGAGGCGGGAAAATGTATTAACCGCCCTGCTGAACTCAGAAGTTCAATTCTTAATTATCAAAAATATGGTTTCAACTATTCCAACCTCAAATTCTGCAATCACATCTCAACTACGCCTAGATATTAGAAAACTGCAACCTTTATTAGTTGAGTGGCGACGATATCTACATCAAAGACCGGAATTAGGTTTCAAAGAACACCTGACAGCAAAGTTTATTTCTGAAAAATTGCAAGAGTGGGGTATTGAACATCAAACAGGAATTGCGAACACAGGTATACTCGTAACTATTAATAGCGGTAAACCAGGTCCTGTACTCGGTATTAGAGCAGATTTAGATGCGCTACCAGTGCAAGAATTAAACGACGTCCCATATAGATCCATACATGATGGTATAATGCACGCCTGTGGCCATGATGGACATACAGCGATCGCTCTTGGCACTGCCCACTATCTGGCTACTCATCGTCAAGATTTTAGCGGTATAGTCAAAATCATTTTCCAACCTGCCGAAGAAGGGCCGGGAGGCGCTAAACCAATGATTGAAGAGGGTGTACTGAAAAATCCTGATGTAGATACCATCATTGGTTTGCACCTATGGAATAATCTACCCCTTGGTACATTGGGAGTCCGCAGTGGTGCTTTAATGGCAGCTACTGAAAGATTTCATTGCACAATTTTAGGTAAAGGTGGGCATGGAGGAATGCCACATCAAACGGTAGATTCTATTGTAGTTGCAGCACAAATTGTTAATGCTTTACAAACAATAGTAGCTCGGAATATTAATCCTATAGATTCAGCAGTTGTAACTGTGGGGCAGTTGAGTGCGGGTAGAGCATTTAATGTTATTGCCGATACTGCTAGAATGAGTGGTACAGTGCGCTATTTTAGTTTGGATTATCAAAATTATTTTAGTAAACGAATTGAGGAAATAATTTCTGGAATTTGCGCAAGTTATGGGGCAAGTTATGAGTTTAATTATAATCCTCTTTATCCTCCATTAATTAATGATTCAAAGGTTGCAGATGTAGTTAAAAGTATTGCTGAATCAATAGTAGAAACTCCTGCTGGTGTTGTACCAGAATGTCAAACTATGGGAGGTGAGGATATGTCCTATTTTCTACGAGAAGTACCTGGTTGTTATTTCTTTTTAGGTTCAGCAAATTCTGAAAAAGGTTTAACTTATCCCCACCATCATCCCCGATTTGATTTTGATGAAACTGCTTTGGGAATAGGAGTAGAAATGTTTATTCGTTGTGTAGAGAAGTTTTGCAGTTAGGGATAATTTTTTTGCTTTCCAAAAAAAGCAAGCTTCTATTTTAAACTGGGTTTTTACTAGAAAAATCCAGTTTATTTCTATAGCAGGGAAAAGGAAATAGGGAACAGTTGGAAAAACATTTCTTAGTCTGAGATTTATCATCGTATCAAATCTGCTTACTTAGGAGCGTTATCAGAAACCGGGTTTGTGAGAGGTTAATGGTAGGAACGTTGCATAAGAAAAATGCGAAACGTCCCTACAAGAGCATTTGATACAAACCCGGTTTCTCTAATTTTTTATATAGCAGTGAGCGCTCGCATATTTACATACTACTCTTGTCATTAAATGTAGTGTAAAATTTTACTCCCAATTATCAATATTTTTGCATATACTACATTAGTATTATTTGTAATATATAAACATACCAGCGCACGTTGCTATACCGATACTACCGGATTTGATATGAGTAATTCTCTTAACCAATTCTTTCTTAGCTATATTTTTAAGATGGAAGTTTTTTAGTAAGCATTTCCTGCGGAATGCGGAGCTAAAAGACATCAGCTATCAGCTAACTGCTTCTTTCAACAAAAATCCTATACCAATTCACTTGAAAAATGTCACAAATAGTTTCAAACTACATAAGTGAAATAATTTCCTGAAACTACTGTAGCGTAAAAGTTATGAGTCTATAAAAACGGGTGCCTCTAATATTATTTACCAAAATACTTTTTTCCTATTCCCTATCCCCTGTTCCCTATTCCCTAAAAGTGATAAATTTTTGACTTTATTCACGCATTGAGATGCACCCATAAAAACTTACTTTTGACTTTTGACTTTTGACTTCCGTGAAACGGTATAGTTTTTCTTATCTTCCCTATCTTCCTTATGTCATATTTAGAGATATTTAAAGGTAAATTAAAGTATTTTTAAACTCACTAAACTTCCGTTGTAATTAAGATGATTTAGGATTAAAATATCAAGATTATGATGACTTATAGTGCTTTTTAAACAAAGGTGTTTTCATCTAAATAAAGTCTTAAGAATAATCAAAATATCCGAAATATAGACTTATATAGTTTGTAGCTAAACTTGTAATTAAAAATAGTTCAGAATATTTATGAAAAATGACATCAAGCAAAGGCCAAACTATCTCAAAATATTAACAATTGCTTCTGTCTCTTTATTCGCAAGCCAGATGCCAACAATTGCTAAAGCAGACCAATGGAATCGAGCAATTAACCCTACAAATGAGATATTACTTGCTCAACAACAACAAGTTTGTCAGCTTCAGTCTTCACCAGCAGATAACCGTCAGGGTGTAGATTTCCGAGATCAACCAGGTGGAGGTAAAAATATTGCCTTTTTTAATAATGGTACTTCTGTAACAGTCATAAATAAGTCTAATGACGGACAATGGACACAAGTAACTGGACCTAATAACGCTCAAGGTTGGGTATATACTCCCTATCTGCAAAATTGTAATACACGCTCTGCTTCACAACTACCTAATACAGGAAGTACCACAGGTGGAATACCTATAGGAACAATGTGTCAAGTTACAGGTTGGCCTGACTCCCCTAATATTCCTGTTCAAGATTTTCCTAATGCTCGAAGTAACCCTATGCCTTATGTTTTTAATAAGGGTACTCAAATACAAGTTTCACAACCACCAGCAGGACAACAATCTCAAACAAAGTGGGTTTATGTTAAGTCTACGGCTAACCCTCAACAAGTAGGCTGGGTATGGAAGCCTTATATTCAATGTAATTAGGGCTTGGGCTCAAAAGTCTGATGGTGAAGGCAGGGAGTAGGGAGTAGGGAGTAGGGAGTAGGGACGTTGCATAACAAAAATGCGTTTTCCGTTCCGGAATGCTGCGCAAACATGTCGCACAGCGTTAACGAAGTTGTGCGCCAGCTAAACGTCCGTACAGAGTCAAGAGAAACAAGGAGTTATAGAGGAGGTAAAAAGAAAAATTATCCCTTGATGCAATCTCCCCAACTCTTTCCTAAATATTCACTTTTTAAGCCGTATCCGCCCGAAATCTCCTACTTTTTCCGAACCTGAAAATCCTAAAACAAAACCTTTATATGTAAATGCTTTGAGCTTTAATCAGCAAACCCTAATTAATTGAAAGGAGTCAGGAGTCAGAATAGAAAAATTGCGAAGATTGCTTTTCATATTCTACTGACTTCTGCTAAAATTAGCGTTTTATTTTAGATTATTAAAAATATTGCCCCCAGTACCAAATACAACATAAAATTAATTATTACTAAAAATTTAAGGCTGTGCTATATAGGCCATTGTCCGGTACAGGGAGAATAAAATTATGACTCATCGTCCAATAATCTTAGGCATTGTGGGTGATAGTGCTGCAGGTAAAACTACCTTGACTAGAGGAATAGCTCAAGTATTAGGCCCAGAAAATGTTACTGTTATCTGTACAGATGACTACCATCGCTACGATCGAAAACAACGAGCTGAGATAGGTATTACTGCACTCCACCCAGAATGTAACCATCTTGATATAATGCAGCAACATTTAACCCTGCTGCGTACCGGACAACCAATTCTTAAACCTATTTATAATCACTCAAGCGGAATATTTGACCCTCCAGAATACATCAAGCCTAACAAATTTGTGATTGTTGAGGGATTACTTGGTTATTCGACTAGGGGGGCACGGGATTGTTATGATGTGAGAGTTTATTTGGCTCCCCCAGAAGAATTAAGGGCGAAATGGAAAGTAAAACGGGATACGATGAAAAGGGGCTACACTGAAGCACAAGTCCTGAAAGAGATGGAAAAACGAGAATCAGACTCGGAGGAGTTTATCCGTCCCCAACGTAAATGGGCAGATGTAGTTGTGACTTTTTATCCCCCTTCAAATGATGAAAATAGTTCTCAACTTCATGTCCGTTTGGTACTCAGACCAACTATTCCTCACCCAGATTTTCTGGAGATTATCGATCAAGGTAGTCCTAATTTTAAACCTGCAGTCCGTTTGGGTTTAGACAGGGATATGGGTAAACCAGTTGATGTTTTGGAAATTGATAGTCATGCTACTAAGGAACAGGTAAATGAGTTAGAGATAATTCTTTGCCACGAAATGCCTAATTTAAAAGATTTCTGCTCTCCTGAAGGAGACCCAGATATTGGTAAGTTGGTTGGTACAACTGGGGAGTTGCTTCAGAGTTATCCTCTAGCTTTGACTCAATTACTTATTGCTTATCACATGATTAAGGCAACTAATATTTATCAGTAGAAGGGAATATTTAATAATTAATAATTAATAATTAATAATTGATAATTAATTATTACCTCTTCTTTTTAAGAAGAGGATT
>JBCDJM010000367.1:0-6673 GCA_038747755.1 Cyanobacteria bacterium P01_H01_bin.35 | reverse complement strand
TTAATAATTAATAATTAATAATTACCGAAATATTGTGGTTTAAAGCCTCCCCTTGGATAGGGCATAATAAATAAAAATTTTCCTGTTCGTCAATCCTCTTCTTTTCAAGGAGAGGTAATTCGCGCATTCTTAATTCTAAATTATTGAACTCTTCTGTAATAGAAGGATTGGCACTCAAGGAATTTTTTTTCTTCTCTTGGTTGATTGGATATAGCGTTTTGCTGCCGCAAAGCTTTCCTAAAGTCATGCTCCGAAACAACGGCTTTTTTCTCCATTAATGGAGAGGCTTTATACCTTAATTTTTCGGTAAATTTCATCAATAATTAATCAATATGATAATAAAAAATAAAATCAAATGATGACAAAATCAACTGATGAATTTATACCAGTTTATGGACCAGTAAAATCTTGGCGATATGGGCGCTCCCTAGGCATAGATACCATAGGAAAAATTTCCACTTGTTCATTCAATTGTGTTTACTGTCAGCTAGGAGAAATTGAAGAAAAAACAAGCGCTCGCTTAATCTACGTTCCGACAGAAGAAATATTATTAGAACTAGAAAAATTTGCACCGTGGGATGTAGATATTATCACTTTTAGTGGCAGTGGAGAACCAACATTAGCTCTGAACTTACAAGAGATTCTACAAGAAACGAAAAAATTAACAAACAAACCAATTTTAGTATTAACAAATGGTACAACCTTAACCAATCCAGAAGTTAGATTAGCCATAAATTTAGCAGACAAAGTATCAATCAAAATTGATGCAGTTAACCAAAGACAACTACAAGGAATTAATCGACCAACAGAAACATTTAAACTGTCAGATATCTGGGAAGGAATACAAGAATTTAGAGAAAAATATCAAGGTAAACTATCTATTCAAACAATGATCTTATCTCCATGGAATCCTCAAACAAAAGCCGAATATATTAACTTGATAAAATCTCTAAAACCTGATGAAATTCAACTCAACACACCTTCGCGACCTAAACCTTTAAAACATCAACTAGATGCTAGGGGAAACCATACAGAATTTCACCCTTATACAGTACAGAAACTCAAGTGTGTTAATCAAGATATTTTAGAAAAATTTACAGATGAAATTTACAAAAATACAAACATTCCGGTTCGTTATAAACAGAAATAGTATTGAGATTTTTTGATAATAAAAAAAAAGGAGTCAAATATGAATAACCTAACAGCTCAATTATCAACAATATCAACAAAAACACCAGTACAAATTCCACCAGGATATTTGAATATTATGGGTTATGTGGATGAGTCAGAAGTAAATGGTCCTGGTTGTCGTGCAGTAATATGGGTACAAGGTTGTAAAAAGGGATGTGCTGGCTGTTTTAATCCTGATTCTTGGTCTTTTGATATTAATCAATTAATAAGTATTGAAGAACTAGCAAATAAAATATTAAATAATCCGCGAAATACAGGAGTTACCTTTTCTGGAGGAGAGCCTTTTTTACAAGCATCAGCACTAGCAGAATTAGCAAAAATCTTAAAATATCAAGGTTTAAATGTAATGTCTTTTAGTGGTTTTACTCTAGGAGAATTACAATCAAAAAATGCACCAGTTGGAGCTAAAGAATTATTATCTCAGTTAGATATTCTGATTGATGGTCCTTTTGTAGAAACCTTAGCTATTCATTCTCCTAATTCTCTAGTTTCTTCAAGTAATCAAAGAGTGAGAGTATTTAATCCAACTTTAAAAAATCAATTAAATTGGGCAAGCGATCGCCTAGAAATTCATGTACTGAAAGATGGTAGTCGGATATTTACTGGTTATTGGGGACAATTAGGTTTAGGAGACAATTAATCACTTATCAGTTAACAGTTAACAGCTCACTGTTAATAGTTTGGTACCAAAATGAAAAGTATCCAGGAAAAGAAATGCTAAAATCTATCTAATAGTTAGTTAAGGCTGTAGGGACGTTCCATGCAACGTCCCTACAGAAATATATAATATTAAGGGAGTTAATTAAATGATTCAACAATTTTTATCTAAAATTATGTTGATAATTGGATTAGTTTTCCTGATATTAGTTGCTCAAGGTAGCTTTACAATTAACTCAGCAAACGCTCTAATTAGAGAAATAGAAGAAGCACCTACTCAAATAGTTTATCAAGCCAAACATACTTTAAGAGATCGAGAAGGAAAACCCTGGCAAGTAGTATTTTATAAACGTCTCACTTCAGATGAAGTAGATACTATTAATCTGCGGTTAGTAGGTTTTCCTGGCAGTGTAGAATTTACTCATCCAGAACCTTTAAAAATCAGTTATGGTCAAGATAAAATATTCCTAGCTAGAGATAATTTTGGCGAAAAAGCACCAGCTACTAACGTGGGTGAATATCAATTTCCAGAAGTTTTGTTTGACCTCAAAACAAATGCCAAAATTTTTCTATCTTTGCCCTTAAAAACTAACCAACAAACAAGAATTAAAATAGCTTTGCCAGTATTATTAGAATGGCAAGAAGTTATTACTCGGAAATAAAAATATAGCAATCATTTGTACATGTAAAAAATTTACCATTGTGCAATAAACTTACTCAATGGTAAAGTTTCAAACCTAAAATTAGATTGCTATATTTCTACTAAAAATTTACAGGTAATTGATAATAATTACCTTGCCATATAAATGTAGTAAAACTAATTATCTCTTTTTCTTGATATCACGAGCCATGCTTTTGAAATCTAGTCCATCATTAGAATTACTAATGGTACGAGGTTGCACAGGAGCAGGCGGAGTGGAAGGTTGTGTAGAAGTAGAAGTAGAAGTAGAAGTAGAAGTAGAAGTAGAGAAACTAGAAGTAAATGAAGAGGAAGGAGGTTTAGTTTCTCCTGTAGTTTCTTTCATTTGCATAGAAGAAACAGCCTTTTCTGTCTCTCCTTCTATCATATTAATCTTACCTACTGCTTTGGGATAGCTCCTCTTAACTGTCTTAGATTTCCGCATAAAGTCTACATCACCAAGACTACTTGCGCTATCTGGATCTAGGAAGAAAGCTTCCTTTGGTTGGTTGTCGTCTTTATTCCCAAACAGTCCTCTGATAAATCCAGTCATCTTTTTTTCTTACCCTTATATATCTGTTGATTTTGTTATGTTATGTAAAACTTTATCATAATTTATCGCAAATTGTCACAAAAATTCTCATAATTTTCTCAGCTTTCCAAATTTTGCTACTTTATCTATCAGTAGGGTAGAAAAATCTTGATAAAGTAAGACTCCAGGTAAATCAAGTTAAATTTGCCCACCCCACTTCAAAAATATTCACCAGTCAAACTTTGAAAAATTACTTTCCAATACAAAAGCGACTAAAAATTCTATCCAAAACAGACTCAGTTACATCCTCACCAGTAACCTCTCCCAAAGCATAAATTGCTCCCCTTAAGTCTATAGTCCAGAAATCTAGAGGTAAATTATTTTTGATAGTATTTAAACATTGCTCCAAAGCCACCTTCGAGCTAGTTAAAGCTGCTGCTTGCCTTTGATTAATAGCTAAATCCAAATTTTCTGCCTGCACATTACCAAAATTTACGGCATTAATAATCGCCGCTTCCAAATCCTCAATTCCTTGATTATTAATAGCTGCTGTAGTCACAACATTTTTAATAGTTTCTGGATAAAAAATCGACTTAATTAATTCCTGCTTAACCAAATCAATCTTATTAATTATCAGAATTAAAGAACAATTTTTTACCTGTTGATAAATAACTTCATCTAACTCCGTCCAACCAGCCTGACCGTCAATAGTCAATAAAACAAGGTCAGCAGACTCAGCAGCCCGACACGATCGCTCGACCCCAATTTTTTCCACCCGATCCTCAGTTTCCCGAATACCTGCAGTATCCAAAACCTGCACCGGAATACCACCCACCACCAACTGAGACTCCACCACATCCCTCGTTGTCCCAGGAAGATCCGTCACAATAGCGCGATCGCTACGACTCCAAGCATTTAACAGACTCGACTTGCCCACATTCGGACGTCCAATAATAGCCACCTTCAAACCAGTCCGTAACAACTCCCCACGACTTGCCGTTGATAAAACCCTTGACAAATCAACCAAAATACTATCCACTTTTTGACTAATCTCAGATTCATCCAAAGGCGGTAAATCTTCCTCAAAATCAATCCTGGCCTCTATTTCTGCTAAAACATCCAGACAACCAGCTCTTAACTGACGAATTGGACTAGCTAACTTACCCTGTAAACCTGCCAAAGCAACTTGAGCAGCAGCAGGAGATTGAGAACCCACCAGATCCGCAACACTTTCAGCCTGAGTTAGATCCAATCGTCCATTTAAAAAAGCTCGTAAAGTAAACTCTCCTGGTTGAGCTAGTCGCGCTCCCGCCTCAATACATAATTGTAATACTTCTTGTATGGCAATAATTCCACCATGACAGTGAAACTCTATCACATCCTCACGGGTATAAGAACGAGGAGCCTTCATAATCAATAACAAAGCTTCATCTACTAATTGCCCAGTTTGGGGATGGCGAATATAACCATAGAGAATGCGATGAGTCTCCCAAACTTGCTTCCCCGGTGCATGAAATAGAATTTTAGCAATTTTCATTGCCTCAAAACCAGACATCCTAACTATCCCCACACTTCCTTGCTGGGGAACAATAGCAGTAGCGATCGCGGCAATAGTATTTCCAGGAGTCATTTAAGTTATCAGTTATAGCCCTACGCGCAAGTCAAAAGTCAAAAGTCAAAAGTCAAAAATAATCTCTGAGTGAGTTTAAGCATTGATAAATGTCCTAGCCTATTTGCCTAGTGCTATCATCAATTATCAGTTATCAGTACCTCAGCAAGAAACTGGAAATACTGAATTTAATTTTTTTCTGTGAGAACAATTATAGCCACAAAAATCATTAGAATATTTATCTTACCACAGTCTATAACAATCCTAAATAGGTTGCGGATAATTAAAAAGTTGAAACTTCCATCTGTTCCCAGTTAAGTGTTCCCTAAAAAGCAGTAAAATTTTTGCCACGAATAAAATAGGATTGCTATATGATAATTAATGTTGTCGAAGATCGACAAAGTTTAACAATACTTTTGTCTATTTTAACTCAATTTCTGCTGAATATATTACCCTACAGTAATTCTTGAATTTATGAAAAAGTTGTCGATCTTTACTGTCGAGATCGACAACTTTTTTTCTTTTCTATGTTATGGTCAATAATCAGATTATTAGCAATCGCATTTTTACTGAGGTATGACTATATTAAATTAAAATGCTTTCTAACTAAATAAGGTTGAAAGAAAATTTTTTTTATTTGATAAAGCGACAAGTCTAATAATTAACTAGCGGATTATTTATAGCAAGCTGGACTAACAACAATATTATTTTTTCCATGAGGCATATATCTATGAAATCTCAAAGTAAAAAAACATCACTACATATTCCGATTATCAAAAAATATGTGTAAAAGAAGAAAATATTTATCATCACTTTTTGGAACTGGTTTCAACAGAATCAATCGATAAAATAATTGAGCGATTTCGGATACTATTTATTCAATGTTCCCCATACCAAACTCCAGAAATATCTACAGCGTTGAGGAAAATTATACAACTGCCAGAATGCCAAGAAAAATTCAATTATATCCTAAATCGTTGCTTTTATATATTAATTAATCATCAGCAACTACCTCAAGAAAAACAAAAAGCTTTAAAAAAACTGATGAGTTTATTTAAACAAGCCATCGATAAATCTGAATCTTCCTATTATAGTTCTCGCTACACAAAAAAAATGCTATAACTTGTCAGAAATTTTACTCATAGTCAACAGTATTTGAGCTTAAAACGTATAGTAGAAGTAATGAATATATAATATAAAAATGATAGTAATAACAATTTCAATCAACCTTTGGAAAATATCCATTACCATTGTCCCTATTTATATAAATATTTATTAGTCAATCCAAATAGTAGTAAAGAAGATCAACAAGTAATCAGAAAAATGCAAATGCAAAAACAGCAACGATATGAAATTGATTTATCCCATTATATTACTCAACAAGCCCGACTACAACTTAGTAAAGTTAAAAGCTCTACAGTTACTAAACAACTACAATCTATTAAAAATCCCACCTTATTATCAAATGAAGAACTCTTATTATCAATTAAACAATTTGTCGGTAAAGTAGAAGGCAATGAAACTTATAGAAATTATGCTAAACGGTTTTTAGCTTATACCACATTACCCATAACATATCACTGTTTTAAAGACAGTTTTTATGAGTACCTAATTACATCTTTTGATGTTGCAACTCATCAGATTCGAGTTAAGCTTAAAGAGAAACTATACAACTATTTACAAACCATTATGTCTGATAGTGATGATGAGCTATTAAGTGAATTTTTAATGATTAAAACCTGTCAGAAATTATTAAGCTTTTTTATTTTGCGTAATCAAAAGCAACCAGAACATTTCCTATTTATTAATCTGATTAGTAATTTAGGACCCGTAATAACAATAGGACTACTACTAAAAATCCTATTATAGCAATCCTAAATGATTTATGAAAAGTAGCCATACATGAAAATTTTTGGAAAATCAAAGGTTTGACGATGTGTAACCAGCTCAAACAAATATTTGATTAGAGTATACCATTTCTAGCTTTTCACGAATGAAATAGGAT
>JBCDJM010000366.1:0-6685 GCA_038747755.1 Cyanobacteria bacterium P01_H01_bin.35 | reverse complement strand
GAGAAACTTTAGCCACATTAATTACCCAAATTCATCAAGAGTTAGGCAAAACTGTAATGGCAGATGTAGATACTATAGAAGCAGCACAACTAGCAGCAGCAACAGGTGCGGATTGTATTGCAACTACTCTGTATGGTTATACTGAGGAAACAAAAACAGAATTTCCCCCTGGTTTTCAATTATTAAAACAGATGGTAGACAATTTAGCAATACCAGCAATTTGTGAAGGGGGTATTGTTTCTCCAATAATGGCAAAAAAAGCTATGAATTTAGGAGCTTATGCTGTTGTTGTGGGAACTGATATTACAGGAATTGATAGTAAAGTTAAAGCCTATAAAAATGAGATTATCTCTTAAGTAGTTATGCAAAATTAATTACATATACTCTATAGCAATCCTCTAATAGACATCTCCAAAATAAAAATTAAGATAAAATTATGGTAGTCTAGTCTCTAAATATAGTCCCAATATGAATCAAGTCTTAGAATATCTTAATAATTATCCAGAACAGACAAAGAGAGTAATTGGTATAACGGATATACAGTTAATAAAATTAATAGAAAATGCTCAGAAAAAAGAATCAGAAGTCAAGCAAGTAAAAGCTGTTGATGAAAAAAGGTTAATCAAAGCAGGAGGTGGTAGAAAAAAATTATTAAGTAGCCAGGAAAAAATTATATTAACTTTATATTATTTACACAATATGCCGACATTTCAATTGTTAGGGATAAGTTTTAAAGTCAGTGAATCAATAGCCAACAATATATTTCATTACTGGGTAGATATTTTACGGGAATTATTACCAGGAAGCCTCTTGGAACAAGTAAAAAAAAGAATCATAAGAATTATGGGTTAAAGAAATATTGCAAGAGTTAAAATTAATCGTAGACAGTACAGAACAAGATATAAAAAGACCTTGTGACCAACAAAAACAGAAAAAATATTACTCAGGAAAACATGCATAGTTATGACTATAAAAACCAAATAATAATTACAGAGAAAGGTGAAGAAATAGTGGATGTAGTGGTGGGAGAAAGAGGTTCAGAAAGTGATATAAACTTATTGAATAAACAATAAAAAAAGTTAGATAAAGAACAAAAAAATCAGGGAAATAAATGATATCAAGGAGGTGAAATATTTGAGGCACCAAAAAAGAAAAAAAACAAAAAAATGTCAGAAGAAGTCAAGAAAGAGAATCAACAAAAAGCTCAAGAAAGAATATTTGTCGAACATGTAATTAGGCGGATAAAGATGTTTGAAGTAGCCAGAGAAAGATTCAGATTAAAAGAATTTAATTATGAAAAGATAATTTTAATAATATGTGGTTTAGTCAGATTAAGAATAGGAGCATTAATCTTAGTATAGATTACACTTTGTTGTATAAAAAAAGAAAAAAAAAGCAGACAGATGAGTTGATAATTAACAGTAACTATCTCTAATACTATAAAACTGGTAAAAAATGACTATCTAGAAGAACTGGCGTTGGCGGAGCAAGTGCGGCAGCTACATCGCTCATTGAAAGATAGTTATAGTAAATGCTTGAGATTTTTTGGAGATGTCTAATGTAAAAATGTCGTGAGCTATACTACGAACTATGAGACAAAAATATATAATTAAATAATTGGTAATTCACCACATAAAAAATATACACAAAAAGTGGTTAATCTTCCGGAGGAAAAGCAGGGTGCAAAGAAAAATCAAAATAAAACACTCATACAGTAACAATGACTCAAGATTTTGGTTTATATTCCAAATTTCCCTACCTTGGGACAAGCACAGTAGAACAAACTAGATCGAAACATCATCGGTTGGTACAAGCATTTATTATGATGTTAGTAATTACCAACTTTATTGGAATCAATGCTTATCGTATAGTGCAATTACAATTAGTTCAAGGAGAATATAACCGGGAACGTGCAGAAAACAACCGCATTCGCCTAATGCCAGTAGCAGCCAGTCGTGGTACAATTTACGATCGCAAAGGTAGAATATTAGCAAGTAACCGTCTATCTCGTTCTGTATATTTATGGCCTCAAGAATACACACCCACAAAATGGTTGGAGATGGCAACGGAACTTAGTCCAATTTTAGACATTCCAGCTACTGATATTATCAACAAATTAGAGGCAACTGGCTATAATTCTCCTTTACCAGTCAGAATCACCTCAAATATAGATCGCTCTACTTTTGTAGCATTAGCAGAAAAAGCTGGTGAGACAAGAGGAGTCGAAGTTCGTACCGAAAACTTTCGTCACTATCCTCATGGCAGTCTAGCAGCTCATTTAATTGGATACACCGGGGAAGCAACCAAAGAAGAATTAATCGCTAACCCCAAATATCCAATGGGAATGATCGTGGGAAAAATGGGAATCGAACGTTCAGTAAATTCAGAATTAGAAGGAGTTTGGGGTAATCGTTTGATTGAAGTTGATGCTAAAGGTAACGAAATTCAGGAGTTGGGAGTAGAAAACCCCACCCCAGGGAAATCAGTAAAATTAACCATCGATCTTGATATCCAAAAAGCTGCAGAAAAAGCATTAGGAAATCGCCGGGGGGCTGCAGTTGCTATTAACCCTAAAACAGGGGAAGTCTTAGCAATGGCAAGCGGACCTACATTTAACCCTAGTATATTCACAGCGCAAGTAACAAAGGAAAAATGGCAACGTCTCCAAGGTGCAAGCAAACCTTTTTTGAATCGCGCTCTTCAAGGTTATCCACCAGGAAGCACTTTCAAAGCTGTTACTTCCGTGGCAGCGCTCCAGTCTGGTAAATATTCTCCTAACTCCAAAATTGCAACTGCCAATTCTGTGACTATTGGTGGTATCACCTTTAATGAACACAGTGGTGGTTACGGACTAATTGGTTTTCGGGATGCTTTAGCTTACAGTAGCAATACATTTTACTATAAATCGGCTGTGAAAATTGGTCCTGAACAAATTTCTAAGTGGGGACGAGAGTTAGGTCTTGGTGGCAGTATTGACTTAAAGTTACTCGGATTAAATGGTAATCATGGTCAAATTCCGACTCCCAAGGAAAAAGAGGAAATATATGGAGAAGGTTGGCATATTGCTGATACTGTGACTATGGGAATTGGTCAAGGTTTAGTATTGGTTACACCTTTAGAATCTTCAGTCATGGTAAGTACGATCGCTAATGGTGGGTATCGAGTGCAGCCTCATTTATTGGCTTCTCAAACTAATACTGATGCTACGAAATCAATTAAGACTGGACTAAAACCTGCAACTATTAATACAGTGCGAGAAGGATTAATTGATGTAGTCAGGAAGGGTACTGCTCGGAGCTTGAATGATGGAAAGATTCCATTATCTGGAGGGAAGACTGGTACGGTAGAACTTCCAGGGCAAGCTGATAATGCCATGTATATCGGTTTTGCACCTGCTTATAATCCTGAAATTGCTGTAGCGGTTGCAGTTGAAGAAGGTGGTTACGGTTCCGTAGGAGCTGCTCCTGTTGCTAAAGCAATTTTTGATACTTATTTTGGTAATAAAGGAAATCCCTAGTTATACCAAATCCGGTTATCAAAAGTATGTTTTCTACCTAATGCTCTTGCTCTCAGCATAAGCACCTTACCTTCCTATTTGCTAATTATATCATGTCCGGGTAATTAGGGTTTGCTGAAAAAGTCTTATGGGTGAGGGCAGGAGTCAGGAGGTAGGGACCATTTTTGTTATGCAACGTCCGTACAGAGTCAGTAGGAATGGGTATGGGAGCGAGGAGGCAGGAGGAAGAATTATCCTTTGATTTTTCTGCTATAGTCAACCCAGAATCCTAACTTTTTGAGCATGAAGCAGCTCAAAAGCAGGTACTTTTTCAACACTTAAAAAGGCTAAAGCCTTTATCTATCAATACTTTTATATTTAATCAGTAAACCCTAATTATATCATGTCCGGGTAATTAGTGATAAAAAAATTTTTGTTTGTAGAATTGCTCTAGCCCTAAGTATAGATATTTAATGGGCTAGAGCAATTCTACTTGGTAGTTGGCTGTCAGGAAAAAATCTTTCAAAACCTTCTGAATTAAAAATAATAGTAGAACCATCAGATAAAAGAATAGGCTCTCCAATTGGTAGCAGCAAAGGTAACACCAACTTCATTTCCTCTTGTTTATGATTATTGCTATTAAGGTATTTCTAAGAGCTAAAAGGTTATGCAGTTTTTGATTAGATACAGCAGATTTCAGACAAATTATGTATAAGGCAGAATAGTAAAATTCTTGTGGTGAGGGAATCTTGCTAGCTAAATGTGTAGCTCATAGCAGCGAGAAGTGCTGTATCTCCAAAAACTAAGTTTTTTCTCAGGTAGTTTAACGGTTTGAGATTAATTATTACAGAAGTCTATCTATCAAATATTTTAAATTTTAGTAGAGTATCTATTTTTCTTTATATTATGTTTTAGTGTTTTTTTCTCAGTCCTAATACCTTGTTTCAGTATTTATAAATATAGATAAATTAAATTTAGTATTACAAGTCAAATATTATGGTAATATGGCACTCGCAAAAATAGTGCATTATATAATTTTTGTTTTTCCAAATATTTTTAACGAACACCATTTAAGCGAGTTTTACAAAATCATCAAATTTTCGCAATTTTTCCCTCAATAAATTACAGTTATAAATAACTATCTGTGAACTTTCCGCTTAGTTTTATTATGCCAATAAGCAGTCATAATTTTAGGATTTGGCAACCCATTAACACAGACAACTCGCAATCCCCGCAGTACATCTATAAACCTACAATAAGGAGTTCTGCGTAAATTTTTATCCGTCAAAGTATAAGTCACAGCTCCATAACTAAATTGTCTATTTCCATAAACTATAGCAACTTTAATCATAGCTAAACTAATAGCACGTTGTTGTTGTCGCCGTTCTAAATGATTAGTATCTTTAGGATTATGTACTGCGGAAATAGAACCTAATTTTTCAATGTTTAGGTCATTTTGAAGCACTAGACTGAGTTGTTGATTCATATTCATTATCCTTATTCAGTAAATTTACTAAGAAAATCACAAGCAAAAATTTAACCATGGTTGAATTTAATTGGGGTCTAGAAACAGACTAATTTTTCTACAAAAAAAACAATAGATGGAACAGCTTATTAAAATCTCTGGGGGCAGAGATAACTGTTCCTGATAATGTTCTAAATAAATTTTCTGAGGGGTGAAAAATAAATCCTGATAAAATCCACAGACAGAATAAATAGACTTTTTTTATCCTTGAATGGGCAAAGGATTAATTCATTTTTCTTCAGAAATACTTAGACTACTAAATCCAGCTTAACAAAGATAACAAAAGCCTACAAAGGTGCTAGATTATGTTAAAATCTGCGTTTGCCAAAAATCGGCCACTCGTTGCTGCCTTTGATGCCAATATTTCATAACTTCATCTGGTTCAAACCAAGTGGCGATCGCTTGTTGGGGAGTGGTCATTTCAGTTATCAGTTATCAGTTATCAGCCTTTTTAGTAGGGACGCCCTTATGCAACGTCCTTACAGTTATCAGTACCTCTAGGTCATAAGGAGGCTTGACATAAAGAATATTTTCTTTATTTATCCCCTATCCAAGGGGAGGCGCATACCCACAATTTTTCGGTGACTATTAGTAAAGCGTTTTTGAGTCTGAGGCCATATTGACGGTTAATTGCCCCAGAATAAGCTGCCAGTTGTAACGGTTCGTCAGCAAGAGGTTTGATTCGATTAGTGGATTTGAATTCTATGACGCACGGGATATTGTAGAAACTGGCAACGCAGTCCACCCTGCCGGAGTAACCTTCATAATAATGGAAAACGTGGCCTTCTAGGAGTTTAATTTTGTGAATGTTTTCTAAGAAAGGTAAAATTTTATCCCAATATGTTTCGATGGTGGAGGAACAGGATATGGGTTTATTTTGGAGGTAGTTTTGGATTTGTTTATGGATGAGAATGCCACGTTTTCTGGCAGTTTGAGAAATTTGGTTAGCTTGAGTTTTGCCTACTTTTTTTTGCCAGTTAATTAGGTGTTGTTTTTCTGTTTGGGGTTTGGTAATTTCCAGGATACTTGTAATTCCTGGTAGACGATTTCCACGAGAATCTACTAGATATCCGATGTTATTTTCCCATGTTGGTTTTGCGTAGTAATACGGTAATTGTTTGGTTTTTTGCATAAGATTTAGTTGTTTGATAATTTTCTAACTTGTCACTGAATTTAGATTAAACAAATTATCATCAAAATAAAATTCCCAAAAAATAGGAAAAAAATAGTGAAAAAATAGATATTTGTCTTTTTGGCTGACAAAAATTATCTTTTCAGTTAAAAATAGTATTGAGATAGTTAGGGGTAATTAATTATCACTACTGATAAATTTAGTGGAGAGTTCCCTAACTATTATGGAATGAAAAATCATCTCACAAGTTTTCTGTTTTTGACTGGCAAAAATTATCTTTTCAGTTAAAAATAGTATTGAGGTAGCTAGGGGTAATTAATTATCACTACTGATAAATTTGGTTGAGGGTTCCCTAACTATTCCGGAACGAAAAACTATCTCACAAGTTTTCTGTTTTTGACTGGCAAAAATTATCTTTTCAGTTAAAAATAGTATTTAGGTAGTTAGACATAATTAACTGTCACTACTGATAAATTTAGTTCCGAATTGACCAACTATTCCGGAACGAAAAACTATCTCACAAGTTTTCTGT
>JBCDJM010000365.1:0-6786 GCA_038747755.1 Cyanobacteria bacterium P01_H01_bin.35 | reverse complement strand
ATTCAAAATTACTAATATTACAATTAAAAAACTCAAAAGTAAGTAAATAAGTAAAATTAATTTAATATATTAGTAGATGTAGGGAATAGGGAATGCTTTACTGGAAAGAAGGAAAAGGAAACAGAAAATATAGCTAAGTAGTAGCTATAGCATTTATCAAATTTCTTAGATACAGAAGTTTTGGATTTTACTGAAGAGAGAAAAATACTGTATCTGATTAATATGAGAACTGCTACATACTAATAATTCTCCCTACTACTTACGTAGTAATCTATGTCAGGTTGAATACTGAAAAATGCTAGGAAATTAGGAAATAGATAATACCAAAATGATGAGAGTCTGAAGATTTACTAACTATAGGAGGGAGAAGGTTTTTTATAACTAATGAAACGTACTTGACCTAAAATAATTTTATACTGCATCCCCAAGTTATTCCAGAAACTAACCCAACAGAAAAACTATGGCAATATAGCGAACAACTAAATTATCAAACCATTAATACTTATACAACTACTCTTGATTTCCCTTTTGGTTTAATCTCGAAAGCTATAAAAATTTTACCTGTTATTATTTTTAGACCAATTCTTATTTCATCCTAATATAAAATCCGGGTAATTAGTTATCGTATTACTGAGGTATTAGGATAAATATAGAAAATCTGTATTCAGACGAAGTAATTTTACAATTATTGTATAAGCGATTTTATATGACAGCACAAGAGAATTTTTTGATTAATTTCTTGAAGATTAATTTGATTAACAAGTTCTTTGACTTGAGTGTCTAAGTTTTTTGAATTCTGATTTATATCTAAATTCTTTTCTAATAATTCAGTTGAATAAATACAGTAGTAATACTCATAGATTATTCATGTTTTAACTTGGGTTCATTCCCATAATTATTTATTAACTTAAAATTACCTCAATAGCTTCCAATTACTAATTTGCCATTTTTCATTCTGACGAACTAAATTATAACGAACAAGTAAGTTTTCATTATCAGAGTTAGTCAATCTACCATTGTCATAAAACTGAACCCTTTCTCTAACTTGAGCATCTACTTGAGCTTCATTGGGATTTGTATTATTCATCTTTACACTTTCTATCTGTAAATCATGCTCATACTTTCGGTAAGATTTCTCTCGCTTAAGAGCATTAGCCGTAGGCAACCAACGAGAAAGTGCTGGCTCCACTAGAATATTTCGTAATTGTTGAACTTGGTGATTAGGACCAAAAGCCGCAGCCTTAATATCTAACCAACTTTGAATTGCTAGTTGTGCTACTTCTTTCGTTATCGGTCCTGATGCTGCAAGGCTAACCCGATTAGGTTCTGGAATTTCTATTGGAGGTCTGTCCAGTTGTACTATAGGTTGTTCTCTTTGCAGCCTAGGTCCACCTAATCCTAAAGCATTTACTAACCAACCAATAGTTTTAATTGTTAATAACCCAATAAATCCTATTGCCAATAATCCCAAAATTGCAATTAATATTAAACGACCAACCTTAACAGGTTCTCTTCTGGCAGAGATTCTTCGTGAACTATGCTCTCGCATAGATTGGGGTAATTCTTCACTGCCTAGTGATGTACTTTCATTAAACTGAGGTAAACTACTCCTATTCCTTTCCCTCATTCTTTCTGAATAACGACCAGAAGTCGGATTAATTAACTGTTTTTGCACACCTCCTATAGTAGATGATGATTTTTCTGATTCTTGAAGCAGCTTATCAGAACTAGCTCCTAGTAAATTAGAAGTTCCTTTGCTTCCAAAAGTAGGACTAGCAGTAGCAACACTACCTAGAGCAGATATACCTTTATTTTCTAAATCTGATAAAGTCGATTTGTCAATTTCCTTATCGTAGAACATCTGTTCCATGTCCCGATCGCGACGAGGCTGAACAACTACCCACTGATTAGCTGCTTCTGTTTCTGTAGGTAAAGCTTCTAGATAAGCTTGAACGTGCTGATCTGCAAAATAGTCTTTCAAAGAAGCTGACTTCTCAGACAAATCACGGAAATGTGGAAATACTTCCTCTGTCAACCAATGTTCGGCATAAAGACATAGACCTGGTAATAAATCTGGAGACTCTTGAGAATTTTCTTTAATAAAGGATAAGGGTTCATTTTCATGGCTAAGTTCTAATGAACGACTAGCCTCTTCAGTTTGCCCTAAAAGTAAAGCACAGACAGATTTCTCTAAATTTACATCTTGACTCCGACCCAATTGCATCAACATCAACTTAGCCTTACGAATCAAAGCTGGTTGTTTTTGGGCAAACCCTTGAGCTAAAAAAGTATAAACTGCTAGGTATGTACCAACCGCTGAAGGACGATGAGCTTCTGCCTCAAATAATTTCTTTTGTTCTGATGTGGTTAAGTGGTGACGTAGCTGCTGAACAAACTTCAGAAAATCTTCTACCCCAAGTCCAGATTTATCTTCACCTTGACCATCAATTCCACCCCGTTCATTTAACATATCTTGAAGAATTTCTAGGCCACGGCGACGGTCTAGAGCTATTTCCTCTGGTAATGCTATTAGCTCCATTACTCTATAGGGACGTAGCTTATAAAGGTCAGCTTGTATCTCGCCTCGAACTTGGACAAATAGATTTTCTCGCAGTAATAATCCCTGGCCAGCTTCTAACGCTGTGGCCGCACTTTCATATTGTCCTTGTTGCCATTGTTCTCTGCCAAGTTCTAAATTAGCTAGAGCAACTGTGAGGACAATATCTGGCATAACTAATATTGGATCGCCAAAACGTCCATCTTTTATAGCAATACTATTATTAGTAAGATAAGGATGAGTAAGTTTTAATACCAGCTCGTATTCTCCTAGTTCCTGTAAAATCAGGATTGCTCCCACAAATTGTGGATCTTCTATTTCTATGCTGGGAGTGTTAGGGTCAAACTGAGAGTTACTTATGGTTTCTCTACCTTGAGAGTTTATCCTTTTTGCTAAACGTCTAGAAGCTATTGTGGGGATAACTTCTCCTGTTTCCTGAAGTTTTGTTTCTTTTTCCTCTACTTTATCAAGATTTATCTCAGAACTAGGAGTTAGTTCTTCTACTTCTGGCTCGTAGGTTTTAGCCAAAAAGCTACCATCATAGGTTTGCCGTTGTTCTGAGTCAGACAGAACAGTATAAGCTTCATCTATCAGTTGTTTACGGGCAACTATTGTTGCCTCAGAATACTCCCTTCTAGGAAACTGCTGGGTGCGATCTCTATGTGCCTGCCGTAACTGTTCGGCAGTAGCTTGAATTGGTAAACCTAAAATTCGGTAATAATCTAGTGGAATCCGCACAGTGCATTTCCTCAAAGGCGAGTTATTATATTACTTAATAATATCCTTTGTTGCTGACTAACAGAGGTGTTTTTTATTACTTTAGAGTAATTTTTTTGATGCTCGTCACTATATTATCTAGGACTTTTTCACCGATAAACATTAAAGGGTTAAAGGAGAATTTATCAATACTTAAATCTTTACCAAAAAATGTTATAAAAATACTGACTTAAATTTTAGCATCAAAATTCGCAGGATATAAAAATTAATCTGAGATTATAAGAGTATATTATCTACTTATTATATTTTAGATATCTAAAATTTTTTTCAAAATTGTTGCAATTCATAATGATATATCTGGGTTGCTTCCCACTAAAGTATATTTTCATTTGAGTGATAGATATTTTGCTACCAAACTTCAACGGCAAAACTTAAGACTTATTCTATTAATCTTATACTGTACAACAAGTTAGTAAAATTTATTTACTCTCATAGACAATTTCCAGGTGTGCTGCTAAATTCCTCAAAGATAAATTTGTGCAACTTGTGGATACGAGTAATGTTAACTTTAACATGAGAGACTTTTGCTAAATATCTCTTTTGCAATATTGCAACATTAATTTTATCACGAATTATACTAGCTCAGGAAAAATTAAATGATCCAAGAACGTACCTTACCTGCTTTTAATACCAATAGTATAAAAATAACCAAAGAAGAAGCATTAATACTATATGAAGATATGGTTTTAGGACGGTTGTTTGAAGATAAGTGTGCTGAGATGTACTACCGAGGCAAAATGTTTGGCTTTGTTCATCTTTACAATGGACAAGAAGGAGTTTCTTCTGGTGTAATTAAAGCTATGCGACAAGATGAAGATTTTGTTTGTAGCACTTATAGAGACCATGTTCATGCTCTAAGTGCTGGTGTATCAGCAAAGGAAGTGATGGCTGAATTATTTGGTAAGGCCACAGGTTGTTCTAAAGGTCGCGGTGGTTCAATGCATATGTTCTCAGCAGCACATAATCTATTGGGGGGTTATGCTTTTGTGGCTGAGGGTATTCCTGTGGCGACTGGGGCAGCTTTTCAGAGTAAATATCGTCGGGAAAGTATGGGAGATGAAACTGCTGACCAAGTGACGGCTTGTTTCTTTGGGGATGGGGCTTGCAATAACGGCCAGTTTTTTGAATGTCTAAATATGGCCACATTGTGGAAACTACCGATTATTTATGTAGTAGAAAATAATAAGTGGGCAATTGGTATGGCTCACGATCGTGCTACTTCTGAACCTGAGATTTACAAAAAAGCTCATGCTTTTGGCATGGTTGGTGTAGAGGTTGATGGTATGGATGTATTGGCAGTGAATTCTGCTGCTCAGGAGGCTGTGGCCAGGGCTAGGGCTGGCGAGGGACCTACTTTAATTGAAGCTTTGACTTATCGTTTTCGAGGACATTCTTTGGCTGACCCTGATGAATTACGGGATCAACAAGAAAAGGAATATTGGTTTTCTCGTGACCCCATCAAGCAATTTAAAACTTACCTAACAGAAAATAATTTGGCAGGTGTTGCAGAGTTAACAGCAATTGATAAAAAGATTGAGGAGTTAATTACTGAGGCTGTTGAGTTTGCTAAAAATAGTCCAGATCCAGGGTCAGAGGAACTCTATCGGTATGTTTTTGCTGAGGATTAATTAACTAAGTTGTTGATTGACAGCAGTTTTCGAGTTGATGAGGTACAAAGTTTTATGAGTTTAGGGAAGAAGGAAAATAGATTAGTCTTAAACTGTACCTCACAATTTTAACGAAGTCAGAAGTTATTTTTGTAACGGGGATTAGAGTAATTTTCCAAAAATATTTCCCCTTAAAAAGCGGGGTTTTAGACCCAATTATTTTGATAAAAATTGCTCTGAAAATTTGGAAATTTGGTTTCTTGTTAATTTAGTTAAAAAGACTGTCTCAGATGTAGAGACCTTAGTTAGGTTATTGGGTTAAGTAAAAATTTACAGGAAAATTTACAGAAAGAATTGAATTTTGGCACAAGATAATATATACCAATTATCATATTAATTAGATACAGTATTTTTTCTTTTTCCAATTATTGTTTATTGCCTATTGCCTAATATACGCAATTTTTGTATAGCAATCCTAAATTGGTCGTGACAGTTTTAATATATAGTTAAAAAGAGATAAAAACCTTGAAAATTATGACTCATCACTCCTGACTCATGACTCTTAAATGCCACTAAAATATTAGACATCTCCGGAAAATAAATAAACCTTTGAGTTAGATCGGCTAAAGAAAGAAAAATTCACCATAAAAAATCCTTTTTTATGCCTTTTTCGTAAAAATATCTGGCCTATTAAGCCTTTCCTGTTCCCTGTTCCCTACTCCTCCAAAAAATCTATATCTTTTTCATGCCTAGGTCTATTGCAACCGATTAGAGGATTGCTATATCTTAGCATTTTGATAAAGGCTATATACTTTATATTCCCTTTTGCCTAATTATATGGATATTTTATAAGCTAACTGTTTTGAGTAGTAGTGTAAAAATAGCCCAGTTTATTAGGATAATTATAATTTTTATGAATTAGAAAATTAAATAACAATTTTCTTGATAATTACGATATTCAATCCCAAATTTTAAAAAGGTAGTTACATACTCATCTGTTATTTATTTCTATATTGAAAAAGTAGATGGTTGGGATCAATTGTAAAAATCAAGTATTTTTATTCTATTTTTTTATTTAATTAATACCAATACCCATGCATTAATGCTATACTTGATTAATATTTCAGCTATTAAGTAATTACCTTGGCATAATCACTTTTTTGCTGATTTGAGGCAAGTTAATCTTAATTATCCTTAATTTTTACTTCTCCCCTACTCCCCTACTCCTCTACTCAATCAAATGTAGAAAATTTTTTGAGAAATGGTATAATATATTTGCGTTTCCTAGTTCCGGTGGAATGTATAGAATTTGAGATTCTCCTTCACGATCTGCAATATTTTATAAAATTGTGATAATGCTTTTGTACTACAAAAATAATCAAGAAATCCCATAACGTATTCAAGTAAAAAATCAATACCAAATCAAAAAAATTTCCAACAATATAAGTATCTGAATATGGAAACAAATAAATATAATATCCTCGATAATTGCAAAATAAATTAAAATAAATTAGCAGATAATTCCTTGAGGAAAAACACGTAACTAATTATTATTTATTTACTAGGCAATGTTGCGTAAACATTTTGAATGGTAGCTGCCGAATTTTACATTTTATTGAAATATAGTAAGCATTTCTCTTAGCTTTTTAATCAACAATTTAGCTTGATATACTAGACTACTAAGGTTTGCTGATAGACTTTTACCCATACTTTTAATTCTTTGAAATATCTCAACTGCTTTTTACTCTTTTAAAGATAATGAAATTGATAGGTGATAGCTGACTGCTGAATGCTTACCCTCTTTTTTTAAGGAGAGGTAATTATTAATTATTAATTATTAATTAT
>JBCDJM010000364.1:0-6803 GCA_038747755.1 Cyanobacteria bacterium P01_H01_bin.35 | reverse complement strand
TCCTTCCTGGCAGAAGATTACCGATTAAAAAACCGCAGAGACGCTGAGGGCGCTGAGAAAAGAAAGAAAGAGGTATCGGTAAAAATAGAGCGCGTTGGGAGTAATCAAACTCAGTTGGATTCGACAACGGATGAATTATCGAGTGTAGAGCAACCAACTTCTCCACAAACCATACCTCCTCAAAATCAAGAAGTTATTCCAACTCGGTTAGAGCAGACAACTGATGAATTATCTGAAGCTGAGCAACCAATTTCTCCACAAACAATACCTCCTGAAAATCAAGAAGTTATTCCAACTCAGTTAGAGCAGACAACTGATGAATTCTCGAGTGTTGAGCAACCAATCTCTCCACAAACAATACCTACAATAACATCCTTTGTTCAACAAGAAGAAAACCAGAAAGAGAATTCACCTTTTGACTTAAAAAATAATGTCTAATCCTTTACTTTCTCTCAACTATGAACCTGCCATTGAATCTTTAGGCGGTGACTATTATGATGAGGTACTTGCTGCGGAATTTCCTCAACATATTTTGCGATTTCGTAATGATAAATTACTGCCAAAAATAGGATTAAATTCTCAAGATGTTAAGGATGAAGATTTTATTGAAGCGTTTGGTAAATTTCATTGTGTCGGACCTTTTTTAGCCCTACGTTATCACGGTTATCAATTTGGTCAATATAACCCTTATTTGGGAGATGGTAGGGGTTTTCTTTATGGTCAAGTCCGTGGGGTGGATGGTGAATTGTATGATTTTGGTACTAAGGGTTCGGGTACAACGCCTTATTCTCGGACTGCTGATGGTAGACTTACTCTCAAAGGGGGGGTGCGCGAGGTATTAGCTGCTGAAATGTTGCACCGTCATGGGGTTCGCACTTCCCGGTGTCTGAGTTTGGTTGAAACTGGGGAAGGGTTATGGCGCGGGGATGAACCTTCTCCTACTCGTTCGTCGGTAATGGTGCGTTTTAGTCGTTCTCATATCCGGTTTGGTACTTTTGAAAGGCTACATTTTTTCAAGCGCCCGGATTTAACGAAAAAGTTATTAGACCATGTAATTGATTGTTATTATTCTCATCTGAAGCAAGAGAAGGATAGTTATTTTTTATTCTACTTGGAGTTAGTAGAAAGAGTTGCTAAATTAGTTGCTCAATGGATGGCGGCTGGATTTTGTCATGGTGTATTAAATACAGATAATATGTCAATTACTGGGGAAAGTTTTGATTATGGCCCTTATGCTTTTATTCCCACTTATGAGCCTAAATTTACAGCAGCTTATTTTGATTATTCTGGTCTTTATCGTTACAGTCATCAACCATTAGTTTGTAAGTCAAATTTACACCTACTTCAAGAAACATTAGCTGCGGTTATTGAGCAGAAGAATATGAGGTCAGCTTTGGAAAAATTTGATGATTTTTATCTACATGAATATAGGGAATTAATGATTAGGAGATTAGGGTTTGAGCAGTTGTCTGAAGTAGAGGCAGAA
Organism: Cyanobacteria bacterium P01_H01_bin.35; assembly: GCA_038747755.1. Lineage (GTDB taxonomy): Bacteria > Cyanobacteriota > Cyanobacteriia > Cyanobacteriales > Microcoleaceae > Trichodesmium. The sequence goes on along the minus strand of JBCDJM010000364.1, from coordinate 5,317 downwards.
AAGTTACTTCAGCTAACTATAAAAATGCTGACAGATTCTCAGGTTGGATACCACGATTTCTTTTTAGAATTGAGACAAAAATTTTCTCCCCAATGGCGCGATGATATTAGTCTAATTTTTGCTAATTTTGAAAAGCCAGAATTAATCGATCCGTGGCGACAATATTATTATCATCTTTTGCAAGGTTATTCTAATAATGAATTAAAGGAAATGGGGGAAAGGTTACAACAATATAATCCGCAACAAAGTTTAATTAGACCTGTAATTGAGTCAGTCTGGGAACCAATTACACTAGAGGATAATTGGCTGCCATTTTATGATTTATTACAGCGAATATATGATTGAAAAAAGAAGAAAGAAGAGGGAAGAGGGAAGTGGGAAGAAGTAATACCACTTTGAAAAAAGAATGCTGTAACAAAAGATATATCTCGATCCGGATATGCTTAAAAATAGCAACTCCAATTTATTTTAGATAGTTATATCGTAAGCATTCAGTTATTAGCATTCAGCTAGCCTCCTGCGGAGGAACTCCGTTAACAGCTTTTTAACTTATGCAAGAAACGACTAAAATTTAGCTAATTACCAATTTCATTCATAACTTTTAATTCTCCTGAGAGACTAATTCCTCTTTCCAATATATATAATGAGTTAATAACTCATAGCTGAGAGCTGATAGCTGACCGCTGAATGCTTACGTTATATCTGATGATACTAAGCCCATACCATATTTTTTGGTCATCAATCTTTCTCTAACAAACGGAAGTGTAAAATCCCCCATTGCATATATCCTTGTTCGTAACGTTCGATCCAAGGTTGAATGCTATTTAAAGTTCGATCAGCAAACTCCGTTGAAGTCAATTTTACGACTTCATTGTACCTTTTCTCTACTTCTTCCCTAAAACGTCGATAATGGATCAGTACATTTTGAGAAAGATCGATAAAGTGTAGTTCCTCAAAACCCAACTCTTTTGCCGTTTGACTGTAAAAGCGGTAAGATCCCATGTCATTTATCTGCAAACGTTCAAAAGCAGGTTGCAATGCTCCTGGAGGACAAGTTTCGCTTTCCATGGGATCGGTAAAAATAAATTCACCCCCTGGTTTTAATACTCTCTTGATTTCTTGGAAAACTAGACGGCGATCGCCACTATGCACAATAGAGTCCTGAGACCAAACAATATCAAAGGAGTTGTCTGAATAGGGAATATTCTCAAAGCTTCCTTGAATTACTTCTATCAAAGGATCTAGGCTTTGTTCTTGGTTAAGTTGGCTATTGCGTTGATTTTGCAACTCGCTTAAGTTGAGACAGCATAAGGAACAGCCGTATGTTTTCGCCAAATACCTAGCTGCACCTCCATATCCAGCTCCCAAGTCAATGACTCGCGAATTTTGGTCGATTTTTTCGAGAGTTTGGGCTATGGTTTCTACTGTACGCAGGGAAGCATCGTGGATGGGTTCGTCTGGTTTGGTGTAGATTCCATAATGAATATGTTCCCCACCCCAGATGGCAGCATACACTTTGTCGGTTTCGGTAGTATCATAATATTGTTGGGCTTTTTTTACTGCTTCTGTCATTTGTATTTTATTTATACTGGATAATAAAAAATTTTTTAAGTTATAGTTCTAATAACCATACCACAAGTTGGAAATATAATTTTTTTTAAATCAGGACTTACGCAAAGATACCATAAAAGTTTATGATTAAAAATCATTGACGATTAAGGGACAAAAACTGTATGACACAAAGCAAATATTCTGAAGCTGATACAGAGGCATACTATGATAGTCAAGATAGCCGTTATCAAAAGGTTTGGGACTTAGACGGAAGTGTACATTGGGGCTATTTTGAGAACTTAAATGAGGCCAAAGCTGAAGATTTTCTTGCAGCTTGTCAACGCTGGAATGAATATATGTTTTCCCAAAGTGGGATAACAAAAGATTCTCGGGTACTAGACATTGGTTGTGGTAATGGCAACACTGCTATATGGCTATCCCAAAATATAGGCTGTCAAGTAGTGGGAGTAGATATTAGTTCTGTCCGCGTTGAGAATGCTAAAATAAAAGCACAGCAGTATCCATCACTAAAAGTTGAGTTTCAGAAAGCATCAGCAACTAGCCTGCCTTTTGAGGAAGGCAGATTTACTCATGTATGGAGCCAAGCGGTATTATATCATGTTCATGACGGCCATCAAGCTTTACGAGAGATTTACCGAGTTCTTGAAAATGGGGGGACATTTGTCTTGGACGATCTGTTTTCGCCCATACAGGAAATCAACGAAATAGCCCGCGAATATGTCTACGATCGCTTGCTGTTTGAACCAGGATTTAGTCTGGACTCCTATAAAGATTTTATGACTGAGTTGGGGTTCATGGTGTTGGTAGCTAAAGACTTAACTGAACATTTATATAAGAGTTATGAATTACTTGCCGAGCGAGCTTTATCCGAATATCCAAAACTGAGTACATCTTATGATAAAACCTGTGAGGCGATTCAGGCGAATCAAGTAGGATGGGGCTTTTATTTATGTAAAAAGCAATAGATTGCCTTTCTTAAATCTACCAAATGCTTAATTCCCAATCTATACTATCAGTAATATTTCTCAGAAAAATTATCAATTAGGATTCAATTGCTAAATGCTACTAACAATGTTTAAGAGTAAACTTCATCGCGTCACTGTGACTCAAGCAGAATTATACTATGAGGGCTCAATTACTATTGATGAAGAACTACTAAAAACTGCTAATATTCTGCCTTCTGAAAGAGTACAAGTGGTCAACGTCAACAATGGTTCACGCTTAGAAACCTACACTATTTCTGGAGAATGGGGCAGTCGTATTGTCTGTCTCAACGGTCCCGCTGCCCGAATCAATAGTGTTGGCGACGAGATAATAGTCATTGCTTATGCACAAATGACCTCAGAAGAAGCACTTCTACATACTCCCAAGGTTATTCTAGTTGATAAAGATAATAACCCTCTAGGTAAAAACTAATACTTAGACCACGATCTAAAGTTAAACTTACACGACTTATACAGAGCCAACATATCTAGTAGAGATGTTAGCGTTTGCATAGCATTCCTGCAGAATGCTATGCGTTTGCAAATGACTAAAAGTTAATAATAAACCGGACTTATATCATGTTTGGTAGCATTGGTATTGCATAGAGAAAAGTAAGGAAGAAGGAAGAAGAAAGAAGAAAGAAATTGCAAGAGAAGGAAAAACTTTACATAAAGTATAAAGTAGATATTGCCCTAAATTTTACACAGGAATATACCAACGGACATGATATAAATTAACTTTTGCCAAAGTTAAATGTTCATTATTTAGACGATACAATTGACATTTATTTCCTTTGAAAGTGAATTTAATTCTCATTCAGAGTAAAATAAAAAGTTGCTCCTTTTTCTACTTCAGAATCACACCAAATTAAGCCTTGATGACGATTAATAATTCTTTTGACAATTGACAAACCAATACCAATTGCTTGAAACTCTTCATCTGAATGGAAACGTTTAAAAGGAGTAAATAATTCGTCAAAATTTTCCATATTAAAACCTGCTCCATTATCTTTAATAAAATACACTAAATCTAATTTTTGTTGACATAAGTTTGTATTTTTGTAATATAAAGAGCATTGATTAATGATTGGCTCTAAATTTTGTTGTTCTGCGGATAAAACTCCAAATTGAATATAAGTAACATCTTTTTTACATGAGTATTTCCAAGCATTACTAATTAAATTATCCAAAGCAATTGTTAAAAATTTTGGATCTACTTTAGCTAGAACATTAGGTTGAATTACTAATTCTACTTTTCTTTGTGGTTCTCTCCTTTGAAATTTAATTAATATGTCTTGAACTATATTACTTAAATCCATTACTTCAAGGTTTATAGCACTTTTTTTAACCTTAGACAAAAGTAGCAAATCTTTAATAATTTGCTGCATCTTAGCGGTTGATTCAGAAATTATATCAAAAAGTTCTTGAGAGTTTTGAATGGGATGATTATGATTTTTATATTCTGCTTGGAGAAAATCAATTAATGATTCAATATTGCCTAATGGATTCCGTAAATCATGAGCTACACTATAACTAAAAGCTTCTAATTCTTTATTAGTTTCTTCGAGGGTTAATTCTAAGTTTTTTCTTTCTGTAATATCTCTGACTGTAATTGCCAAACCATCTCCTAATTTAACGGCGATGAAATGATACCATTTTCCTTCTGCTTGGTCATTATAAAAAATATCTTGCTCTAAAGGTTTTCCAGTTTCTACCACATTCACAAAATCATTAAATAAATCATCATTAATTCTATCTAAAAACTTTTTCACCACTAATTTACCAATTAAATCTTGTGGTTCTTGATTAAAAGCTCTAGCAATAACTGGATTAACAACTAAACAAGAAAAATCAATAATATTTCCCGTTCTGTTATCTCTCAATGCTGCCATAGCTGCAATCCCATCAAGAGCAGAATTTAAAATACTAGAAATTAAAGCCCTAGATTGATATAAAATAGCCTCTGCTTCTTTGCGTTGTCTAATTTCTGCTTTAAGATTATCTTGTTCTATTCTTAATAATTTTCCTTCTTCTTCTAATAGTTGTTTCTGTTTTTGAATTGTTAACTGACTTTTGATTCTGGCTAAAACTTCTTCTTCTTGAAAAGGCTTAGTTACATAGTCTATTCCTCCTACTTCAAAAGCTTTGACTTTATCAAAAACTTCATTTAAAGCACTAATAAATATTATAGGAATTTCCCGGGTTTTAGGATTTGCTTTTAAGCGTTCACAAACTTGATAGCCATCGAGTTCAGGCATTTTAATATCTAATAAAATTAAATCGGGAATATGAGTTTCGATAGAAAGCAATGCACTTTCCCCATCAATGGCTTTTTTGACCTGATAATTATTATTTTTTAAAAGAGTCGCTAAAATTTTTAAATTTGGTAGGTTATCATCAACTATTAAAATAATTCCTTCTGAATTTTCTTTTGATATAGTATTCATAGTTTTATAGTCTATAGCAATTATAAATAGGTTGTATAGCGCGTAGCGCTAGGGAATAGGGAAAAGGGAACAGCACAGGATCAAAGGGTTTTTCGTATAGGGAAAAGTTCCGCTAACAGGATTTAAAATGCCCTAACCTTAATCCTACATTTTGCACTACAAAATGTAGCATTTAAAAGGAGTCAGGAGTCAGGAGTCAGGAGTCAGGAGTCAGAATTTCCTACGGAATGCTCCGCAAACAGGAGAAAATCATAGTGGTAACTTATGACTAAACAATCAAGTAAGTATTTATGCTTAATATTCTACTAAAAATTT
>JBCDJM010000363.1:0-6805 GCA_038747755.1 Cyanobacteria bacterium P01_H01_bin.35 | reverse complement strand
AAGGACAATTAAGTTTGAAGCTTTTGAGGAAAGAAGGGTATCAGACCCATCAACTACTGTCCAAGTTGTAACTAAGATATCTGAATCTGATGACAGTTTACCAAAACCAGTCACAGTAGTTACTTCGGAGGTAGAAACTCAAATTAATACTACTACCAGTGACAGAAGGCAAACCAAAGTTCTGGAGAGGGATACAGAGCAAGCGGTCACTACTTCAACTAATACTTCACAAAGACTTTTCCTGCGGAATGCTACGCAAACAAAAATAGTTGATGACCTGAGAAACTGTGAGAGAGAAAGATTTATGAAACTTTGCGAGAAGTATGGAAAAGAGGAACTTCAGCAAGCTTGCCAAATCCTCGAAAGTTCTAATGATGAGGAAGACAAAAAGCAATTTCAGAAAATTAAGTTCTGGGCTTACGAGAGACAGCTTGGTGGAGAGTTAAAGGTTGGCCATTTAATTAAGTTGAAGGGTGGTGACGACTCTAGTTTTAATACCTGGGAAATTAAGAGTGTGGAGAGTAACCGGTTATGGGTCGAAAGAACTGGCTATAAGGTTAAACCAGAAACTAGAAGGATTAAGTTTAGCAATGTGGAGAAGATTTATACCACTAGCTAACTGCTCAGTATTTTTCAGTAAATTAGATGGACATAACTGCCGTTTGTTCTAGCATTTCTTTAGAGTAAGTGGTATCAATTCGGTATTCAACGCATATTAAGGCGATAAAAATAATAGCGGTTCAGTTAGGGGATATTAAACACAAGCCCTTACTATTCTGAAAATTTCCTTTTAATCGGAGCGGCGGGATTTGAACCCACGACCCCCACTACCCCAAAGTGGTGCGCTACCAAGCTGCGCTACGCCCCGTCAACCTTAACTATCATATAACACCATATAACATTTTGGCAACTAATTTTACTCAAAATATTTTAAGGCACATTCTTTTATTATAGCATATTGCCAGAGATATTACATCAATTATCATTGACTAGGACTTGCTGATTAACTATTAAAGGATTGAAAAATAAAGCCTTTAGCTTTTTTTAGTCGGAAAAAGTGTCAGGTTTTCGGTTGCTGGATCTGCAAAAAGTTAGAATTTTGAGTAGACAAGAACTGAGAAATCAAGAGACAAAATATCCGATTTCCTCTGTAATTCCTATATATCCTAACTACTCCCTACTCCCTACTCCCTATTCCCTAAAATCATATTAATCAAAAAATTTTCAATATTTCTGCTGCTTGGACTAAACTAGGTACAGCATCTACAGGCCATTTTCCCTCGCCCCTGCGCCCCTGATTTAATATAAACTGAACGGTATAACTTTCAGGAAAACCTTCCACCTGCATCCATAGCAAATCACTTTCAGCTTCACAGGCTATCCTCTCCTCATCCATCAATTCATCGGCCATCTGGTTAATAGTTTTGCTTAACTGGTCTAATAATCGACAAAAATCATCCAGTTCCTTTGCTGTCAGTTCTATTGACCAATCATCCCCACCTACTAAACCCTGAAACTCAGGTGCTTCAGGGTTCCAACCTAAGCACCAACCAGCTCCACTTTTAACTATTCGTTCCATAATTTGAAATAGCACCCAGCACTCAGCAATCAGCTTCCCCAAATATAATATAGTCAGAACCTACGCAAAGACCATGTATATAGCGTTCAAAACTATAACGTTATAGTTTTTTACATCTATATATATAGTACCTCTGCGTAAGTCCTGATAGTCTCTAAACTCCATTAACACAGACTAGGCGCTTTTTCAAATATACTCTTGGACTGTTCCTTGAATTTTTACCAAATAATTAAGGTATAAAGCCTCTCCTTTAAAGGAGAAACAAGCGGTCGAGATATGGCGTTAGCGGAGCGGCTCTGTTAAGAGCAGGAGACCTCGCCATATCCAATCGACCAAGAGAGAAAAAATTTTCCTTTTATTCAATCCTATCCGTTTTAGGGAGAGGTAATTATCAATTATCAATTATTGAACTGATAGCTATTTAAGGTTTAAGTAAATCTGCACCTCCTGGTTGGATAATCACTGGTGCCCTGGGAACTGACCCCCCAGAATTACCTCTCTGCTCTACTTTTGGTATAGATGGAGGGTTGGGGTCACCTCCAAAAATATCTACCAATCTATTAACTAAAGTATTTCTTTGAGAACGAGTTAATTGTTGAATTGCTTGGCGATCGCCCTCCATCGGATTTTCTGTCAAAGAATCATTGCCAGGATAAACCGATGACTGTAAATAATCATTAGCTCCCAAATAATCTGCTAATGTTAATTTCCAATCAAACCGATAATTGGGTGCACGACCTTTGACATAAAAATGATACCTAATTAAACGTGAGACCAGGGTCTCCCCAGTATTTACTTCCCCTGTTTCTTTAGATATATAATCATTTTCCAATGGCAAATCTGGTATTTTTTCATATACAAATGGCCATACTTCAGTTGGTCGCACCCGCCGTTGGACAATTTTGATTGGGTACTCAGAATTTTCTCGGTTTATAACTCCAAGCATCTGATGTTCTAATAAATCAGTCGAATGGACTGCTGTACTAGCTAAAGAATTTCCAAAAATTTCAATACCAGTTCCAACAATCACTGTTACCAGAGAAATTGTGAAGTATTTGAGCCATCGTTTCTTGCTCATGGCTAAACCAACTACCAAAAAGTTTAAACTTAAATAGGATAGCCAGGAGATTTCAACCCCTGGGTCATTTTAGTTATCAGTAACTCCTACGAACCTATCCCAAAGATAAAAACGAAAAATCCAGCTTTTCAGGAAAATTTTACTTAAGTAAATAAGCATTTTTACAATAGTTGGGATAGGTTGACTTAAGTAGGAGACTTTAGACCTGATTTTCTGCTCAATAAACTATATTGACCTATCCATACTACTGCTGACGTCACTAATTATTTCTGGCTGCATCAACTCATCGGACATTTCAAACACAGCCCGGATAACTGGTTTTATTTGATGCTCATCAAAATTATCAAAATCTTCATAACGACGACGCTTGGCACGATTAGCTACTTGGACTACAGCCCGATAACGATTAGAAGAAGCTTTAATCAACTCCTCAGAACGACGACTTAGTTCTGCCGAATCAACGCTAGATTGTCTTTGTATGTGCATAAATTTTGTTGGTCTTTGATAATTATATATCCAGGTTAACAATGTTAATTGAATATTTCCCACTATGGTCTAGTCAATACTAATATTTTGAGTTAGGATGTAACAAAATTTTAATAAATTTTAATAGATTTTATTAATTTCATTGATTTTTATTACTTATGTTAATCGCTGCTACTCCGACTTCAAAGGACTTTTCTCAGACTCGTCATCATCCCCTAAAAATAGTTGCTTTAGGGGATAGTTTAGTTTATGGTTTTGGAGATTATGAAGGTGGTGGATGGGTAGAAAGACTCCGACGACATTGGATGTTACCAGATAATTATGGCCATGTATTATATAATCTAGGAGTTCGCGGAAACCGTGTTTTACAAGTAGAACAACGCCTAGAGCATGAGTTTCACCATCGAGGAGAATTAAGAAATCGTCAACCAGATATTATTGTTCTTTCTGTAGGGGTAAATGATTCTGCTAGAGTCCAAAGAAGAGATGGACGTTATTATACAGATTTTTACAAATTTCAAACAATTTTAGATAAGTTATTAGATACATCAAAACAACTTTGTCCTGTAGTATTTGTCGGAATGGTTCCTGTTGACCAAGCTAAAATGCCTTTCCAGGATTGTTTATATTATAGTCACGATGACCAATACATATATAAAGAGGCGACTCGGTTAGCTTGTTTAAAGCGACAAATACCTTATTTAGATGTGTTTGAACAATGGTTAAGTCGGGGCGAAAATTGGTGGCGATCGCGTCTTTGTGCTGACGGAATTCATCCTAATGTTGGAGGTTATCAAGCTCTTTTACAAGATGTACTGAACTGGGAATCTCTTAATTTGTTAATTAGCTAATTCATTAATGGATAATGGATAATGAATAATGGATAATGACCTCTGGTTCAAACCGTAACGGAACTGAATATAAGGAAATCTCTTAGTGCAGAATGGCGGAAAGAACTGACCAGTTAAAAAACCCTAAAAACCTAACTAATCAATACTTTTAAATGCATGACTGTTTTGAGTGCGTCTTACATTATGTTTCCTTACGGATTCCGCAGGAAATGGAGACTTCAGAATTACGCACTCGATGCATGACTTTTAACTTCCGCGTAGTGGCACTAGCACTTTTTTTCTCTTGAAATAGAAGGCTTTAAACCGAATTGATTAATTATCAATTATTCATTGGTAAAGATTTTAGAGCTGTTTTAGAGATAAAATTTCAACAGTAATTAAATAGAAAAAAGCCACAGGGAAAATCTAACAGAGGGAATTGTAATAGCTGCAACTCCCTTTCTTAATTTATGGAACATCTCTACTGAGTCTACCTGCATGAAAACTGCTGTAAATGGTAATCTTCCTGCCCCCAGCTTTCCTATTCCCCTGTTCTCCCACTCCCGCACCACACAATAACTGTTCAAACAGATGTGATATTAACAGGGTATTTTAAGTAATCAATTCTGGCAAAATCAACTTTAATCTAAACTAAAATAAATTCAGGTTTTAAACCTAAATTATCAGTAAGCTGTTTAATTTCTTGCTCGTATATAGGGTTCATAATAATGATAATTTATGGTTGATAATCTTTATTGATTTTATCAATAGTATCTAAAGTAGTTAGGAAGGAAAAACATTTAAACCCAGAATCCCGTACTGCTACTTTTTTATTTTTCTTACTTGCCTCTTCTAAGTAATTTTTCCAAAAGTCTAATTTCTGAGCCACTATATGCACTATTACTATTTCTGTAAAAAATTAATTTTATTAACAGAATCTTCTCCTAATCTAATAGTCAAATCAGAACCAATCTCACCTGTAGAACTCGGTTCAATATTACCGAAACCTAAAGTATTTTGCACAACTTCTGCTGATTCTAAATAACCCCCTTGAACAATAACTTGAGTGAAACGTTGTTTATCAGACCAGTCAGGAACTACATAAACATTATAAAATCCTTGGTCACGCAAATACTGAGCAAATTTCGTTGCTGCTTGAGAGTTACTAGAAGCATTTTGCACAGCTATTTTATTCTCAATCGGCAAAATTTCATTCACTTCCATTGGGTTATATATATTGTCATAATTAAACTTATCTAATTTGACATCAAAATATTGTTCTAGGACGCGATCGCGACCCTCCTTATCTATAATCCAATAACTAGCAAAATACTGATTTCTAGAACTAGGTTTTCCTGGCAACATCACCATTTTTAAATCATCCCGCTCTAAGTCAAGACTAAAACTGATCAAAGCTAGCATTTCCTGAAAAGTTAAATTAGTATCAACATACTTTTGCATCACCCGAATAATTTGAGGTAACCGAGGTAAAACTGCCACATTTGTAACCCGACTTCGCAGTGCTTTTAGCAAAACTTGTTGTCTTTGTACACGACCAATATCGCCATAAACTTCTTCTCGGAAACGGACAAATTGTTCGGCTTGTTCTCCATTGAGAGTTTGCCAGCCTGGTTGTAAATCTATATTTAATTTTTGGGTATTATCAACATAAGACATAGGTTGAGGAACAAAAACTTCTACTCCACCTAGTTGTTCTACTAATTCTCGAAATGCTCCTTTGCTAACTCTTACATAACGGTCAATCTCAATATCATTCAGAGTATCTTCTAAAACATTTTCTGCCAGTTTTGCTCCTCCATATACATTTGCCTCATTAATTTTGGCAAGACCTATTCCAGGAATTCGGACTTGAGTATCTCGTGGCACAGAAAGTAAACTTACTTTCTGATCTCTAGGGTTAGCTCGTACTAATAGTAAAGTATCACTACGACCCTCAAATATATCTGGAGAATCTTCTGCCACTCCTGGAACTTGGTCAATTCCCATAACTAGGATATTTATAGGTCGTGAAAGTTGGTAAGGTAAGCGTTTACGCCACAGAACATCTGCGGTAAATTCCTGGAGTAGTTGAGTTATAAATTCTGGTTCAACCGGGGCAAATAAAGCAGTTATTGCTCCGAAAGAAGTAGTTGTGGTTCCGCTCAAGATTAATATAAACATCCAGAACCACCATTTAAACCAAATAGGTCGGGAGTTAGTAGAAGAAGTATTATTCATAAATAATCAAAAAATAAAAATATAAATTAAACAGTAATATGATGGTTGAAACTAAGACGTTATAGTTTCATACCCTATCTCCACAACAATCTTCCTACTATAGTGGGAAAATCTGGGAGAAATTGGCAATAATCACAATAAATACTTCAGAATCAAAACTTTAATAGGATAGGTTGGGAGTGGGAGTTAGTAGAAGGGCTATTATTTCTAAGTAATCCCAAATTAAAATTCCAATTCCCAACTGATCGGAACTTAGGCATTTTTGAGTCTGAAACACTATGTATCTATAACGTTATAGTTTTTGCACTCTAGATATAGTGTCTCTGCGTAAATCTTGTGATATGAGATGATGGTTGAAACTAAGACGTTATATTTTTAGACCCTATCTGAACAAAAATATTTCTACTTAATAGTGGGAACATTTGGCAGAAACTGGTAAAAATCATATCAATACTCATAATTCACATTTTAATAGGATAGGTTGGGAGTTAATAGGGGTGTTATTTATAAATAATACCCAAATTAAAATTCCAATTCCCAACTGATCGGAACTTAGGCATTTTTGAGTCTGAAACACTATGTATCTATAACGTT
>JBCDJM010000362.1:0-6874 GCA_038747755.1 Cyanobacteria bacterium P01_H01_bin.35 | reverse complement strand
TAATCCGATGGCTAAAGTAACAGCATTTTTTGCACCTTCAAATGATGCTTCAGTTATTTCTATCATCCTACCGTTATATGCTGCTATGACTGTAGCTGAAATTATCATAAATAGCCAAATACTATTAATAGGTGATGTTTGTGATTGATTCATTTTTAGAAAATAGGGAGTAGGCAATAGGGAGTAGGGAGTAGTGGCGTGACACACCTAAAATGTTGCAATAGTAGGGGCAGGTTTTAATGGAAATTTTCATGCTTACCCTAAGATTTATATAAATCTGCCCTTATGCACAAAATATACGTGTGTCAGTCCAGTAGGGAGAAATAAATAATTAATGTATATAGCACGATAATTGATTGATTATCTGTTAACTGAAATATTCTTGATATTTGACATTAGTATTTTCTCTTGATTATTGATCATCTATAAAACAGTTAAAAGCCTCACATTGAAAGGGGAAAAATTTTATTTTTTTTCTTTTTAGTTAAAATTATCCCTAAAATAGAGAGGTGATTACAGCCCTTTTCATAACAGTTAAGTTCAATAATTGAAGCAATAAACTTTTAGCAAATTATAACTTATTCTACTTACTATTGTTACTGTAGTGATTAGTCGTGTAAAGTGGTATATCAATTATCAATTATCCATTAATCAACTATTATTCATCTATCTTGCTACCACAATGAGGACAAATAATAGAATTTTTTTCCTGACTTAAAGCTCGTTTTTTTTGAATTTCCTCAGTAAAACCAGAAGCAACTATACCTGTAGGTAAAGCAAATATTCCAATACCAATTAATGCAACTATCGCTCCTAAAAATCTACCTAAAGGAGTAATAGGATAAACATCTCCATAACCGACAGTTGTTAAAGTAACAACTCCCCACCACATAGCAGCAGGAATATGAGGAAAATTTTCTGGTTGAGCCTGATTTTCAGCAAAGTACATTAGACTGGCAGAAGTTACTAATAAAATTACACCAATAAATATAGCAATAATTATTTCTTCTTGTTTTGACTTAATGACTTGAGCAAATAATTTTGTCGTGTCTGAATATCTGGTTATTTTGAATATTCTAAATATTCTAAAGAGTCGAAATGAACGAGTAAATATTAAGTTTGGCAATAATAAAGGTAAGTAAAATGGGAGAATAGCAATTAAATCAATAATTACTAAGGGTTTGAACATAAATTTCATTCTTCCCCAGATAGAATGTTTATATCCAGAAGCAACATTGCATGACCAAACCCGTAAAATATATTCAATAGTAAATATGATTACTGATATTAGTTCAAAGTTATCTAACCAAGTTTGATATTGTTGATAAATATCTTCTACTGTGGAGATAACCACAGTTATAATATTGAGGATAATTAATGTGATGATGAAGATTTTAAATATTTTGCTGTAGCTGTCTCCTGGATTATCTAACTCAATAATTTCAAATATTCGACGTTTGATTTTGTGGAGCATTTTTTCTATATAGTAGGGAATAGTTCAATAATTAATAATTAACAATTAATAATTACCTCTTCTGTAATAGAAGGATTGGCACTCAAGGAATTTTTTTTCTTCTCTTGGTTGATTGGATATGGCGAGGAGACCTCGCCATCCCTCAACCGCTTTTTTCTCCATGAATGGAGAGGCTTTATACCTTAATTTTTCGGTAATAGGGAACAGTGGAAAAAACATTTCCTAGTCTAAGGTTCATCATACATCTATGTCTTAACCAATTCTTTCTTAGCTATACAAGTTTGAGAGTTATTTTTATCTTTTGCCTGGAATTATATAGTCATTTATTATGTGGTGTGAGTCATAGTTTTGTCTGAGGTATTGAGATTTTAGTAGGGTGATAAAATTTGGCAGTGGCAAATTTTATTGGTGAAAGTTAGGAAAATTTTGAGTAGACTTTCTGATACCTATTGCCACAATATATTTAAATGACTTCAAATTTAAACTTAAATCTTCCAGCAACCCTTCAACTAAGTTTTTGATTGAGTAATATCTGAGATTCGGCGTTGGATTTTGTAGAGCATTTTTTCTCGGTAAGTTCGAGAGTTATTGTTATCTTTTAGCGATAATTATATAGTTATCTATATATATGATGTGAGTCATAGTTGAATCTAAGGTATTGAGATTTTAGTGGGGTGATAAATTTGGGCAGTGGCAAATTTTATTGGGGAAAGTTGGGAAATTTTGAGTAGACTTTATGATACCTATTGCCACAATATATTTCAACTACTCCAACTTTCCACCTAAATCTTCTAGTAACCTTTCAAAGAAGTTTTTGATTAAGTAATATCTGAGATTCGGCGTTGGATTTTGTGGAGTATTTTTTCTAAATAGTTTTGGAAGTGGTTTTATCTTTTGGCGATAATTATATAGTCATCTATTACATAATTTGAATCATAGTTTAACTTCAGATATTTACGTTTAAGTGGAGTTATAAATTTTTCAGGAGGCAAATTTTCATTAGCGTACTTTAAAAAATCTTTCCTTGATTCTCTAATACCCGTTGAAGTAACATATTTATACCACTCCAAATTTAAACCCAACTCCTTTGTCAGCTTTTCAACTAATTTTTTTTCTTGATAAATATCTTCTTTAGGCTGAATTTTATTAAATCCAAAAAATCTCTTGATTTGAACAATTAGGATTACATAACCACCGCTACTCAAACTTTCCTGAAATATTTGTCGATAAACTTCAAAAGACTTTTTCTTATCTGCTTGACTAGCAAACAAACAGTGAGAAATAACTATAAAATCAAAGAAACCTTGTGGCAAAACTTTCGACTGCTCGTTGTATGTAAAAATATCCGTTGTATCAAATCGAAAATACAAATTAGTAGGCATTATTTTTTGTTCTATATATTGTCGCCAAAACTGAAGACCTCGATACTGAAACTGAGCTTGTTTTTCCAGAGAATAATAACAAATGTGCATAGGAGGAGTGGGAAAAAAACCACTACTACTTTGCAGAAATAAAGCTAGTCCATAAGCAACTGTTCCTGGGCCTGCACCTATATCAAGAATATTAAGTTTAGTAGGTAATAATCCATATTTATATATTAAAAACCAAGCTAAATAACTAGAATAAACATGATCGGGAAAATATTTCATCATATAGACATGGGGAGTCAATTTAAAACCATAATCAGGATCGGTACTATCCCTCAATAACTTCATATCTGTAATTGCTTCTTCTAAGTCTGATGCTCGTTTTTTTTCAGGTATTCTTTCCAACTCAGATTTAATATACTCTGCCAAACTTGATTCAAAGTCATCAAATATCCTTTTATCTATTCCAGTACATTGCCATAAACTTTCATCCTTTTCAATTAACTGAAAACTCTTGGTTACAAATTCAATAAATTTTGGTTCTGGAGTCAATATATAGTCATCAAGTCGTCTAATTACTGGTTCATCAAAATCAAGCTTTAATTCTAATTCATCTAATTGATCGACAGCTTTTTTCAGATGTTTATTTAAACTACTGATTTCTCTATCTTTTTCTTTTAAAGATTCCTGAAATTTCAGCTTATCTTGATATAAATTCTCGAAAGGAGATAACTTTGATCCCGAATTTTCAAGAGCTTTTAGTATTTGCTTTGCCAAAGAATCATTCCCTTGTTTTAAGGCTAACCAAAATTTAAGAGAACGCCAAAAATTTGTGATTTTATTATTCATAAGTAAAGCCTGCTTGACCTTCCTTAACTTCTACATCATTTAGTATTTTTACCAATTTATCTTTGAATTGTTGATAATTTTCAACTTCATTATTGTACCACCATTCGTACTTTTTCTTCATATCTATAGCTGCATCAGGAGTGCTAGCTATTAGCGATCGCTTATGACTAGCGTGAAAATCTTGAATAACCACTCTATCGACAAAATTTAGTTGCCTAATAAAACTTTCTTGTTCTTCTGGCAAAGTCGGTAATAAAGGAGTAATAGTAATAGAAAGCTTAGGCAAATAACCAGTTAAATCATTTATTTGAGTCTTGATTTTTTTCATAGCATTAATTCTAGCTCTAATACTAGGTGTTTGAGGTTCAAAATCCTTTCTTACTATCTCACTACCCGTCGGAATACTCATATTAATTCGGAGATTTTTAAAGCGTTGTAAAATGTCAATATCTCTCGTTATCATCGGACTACGAGTTTGAATGACTAAAATTGGTTTATATTCCAACATTACCTCTAATAATCTCCGAGTTAATTGAGTTTTCGACTCTATCGGTTGATAAGGATCTGTCACACTACTCATATAAATAGTAGGCAACTTATCATAATTTTTCTTACGCCATCTCATCAACTCCTTCTCTAAAATTTCCGCAGCATTTTCCTTAATCAAAACCCATTTTCCCCACTCATTTCGCATTTTTTCATTAGGACTAAAAGCAGCAGCATAACAATAGGTACAACCATATTGACAACCCCGATAAGGATTCAAAGTAAAGTCATAAGCTTTAATAAAACCACTAGCTTTATTTAATATTGATTTGGCATTTTCTCCGTAAACATCAGCACTACCAAATTTTTCACTAACCAGTAACAACTGATTAGTATTTACTATGTATTCTTCGTCTTGAAATTGCATTTTAATCTTATAAATAAACTGACAAATTAATCAAGTTTTTTTACACCAGATACTAAAAGATAGTTCGGGTTAATAAAACATCCAGTTATACCCCCACAATCTATATTTGCTAGTAAGCATTCAGCTATTAAGAGTCAGAATTTTATGTGGAATACTTCGCAAACAGATTTTGAAAGAATAAAGTAATTACTAAGGTTAGCTGATGACCTTTTTCTTAATAACTTTTAATTCCTCCTGCCAACATAATTAATTAATAATACCAATTTTAAAAAAGAATGTTACAAATAGTTTCAAACTATAGTATTTTCAAATGAGATGTAAATCTACATTTAGTTTTTTTGTCTAATCAAAAAATCCTGTCTTGGGTATTCATTAATCTTGGTGTCAAGCTACCGTTTAATCCTGTTTTTCCTTCTTTGTTATTCCCTTTTTAATAGAACTCTATTTCCACATTTCAAATAAAAAGGTTATATGTATGTCAAATAACTTCCTGAAATTACTGTAATGTGAAAGTTTTCAGACAATAAAATCTTACTTTTGACTTTTGACTTTTGACTTTTGACTTCCGTGAAACGGTATGAGATGGTGTAAGCTTAAGAAGTTCAGTTAACTATCTATCAAATTTTACCTGAAATATTATTAACCATTAAAATTTGCTCAATCAAAGGTGATTATTAAATTTGTTTATTAGTCAAGGATAAGGGTGTAAATATTATGCTTACAAGTGTAGAGCGTCTTTTATTTATTAGAGCAGTGCCAATTTTTAGGGAATTAAGAGATGATTTTCTAGTGCGTTTAGCTTCTGTGATGGATGAACTTTCTTTCCCTAGTAACCATACTATTTTTACTGAAGGGAAAGAGGGAAGGTCTCTTTATATTGTAGTATCTGGTAGAGTTAAAGTTCATTTAGAAGACCGTGAGTTAGCAAGATTACAACAAGGAGCTTGTTTTGGTGAAATGTCTTTGTTTGATGCTGAACCTCGTTCTGCTTCTGTTACTACTTTAGAAAATTGTGAGTGTTTAATGTTAACTCAAATGCAACTTTATGATGCAATTGATGAAACACCAGAAATTGCAATTAATATTATTCGTCTATTGTCTCGTCGTACTCGTGAGCTTAATCAAAAGCTTAATGCTAGAGAAAGTAGTATTTCTTCTGATAGTAGTAGAATACCTGAACTGCGTTAGAAATATGCGAAAATATCAGCAAATTGGTTTTGTCTGACGCAAAACCAATATTGCTTAATCTTATACTAATTCACTTTCAATATGTCACTGAATAATTAATAATTAATAGTTAATAATTAAGTAGTCGGACATAAATAAGCAGCATTATGTTAATTTATGTGAAAAGATTAGAGGCGATATAGCTGCTGCTAGGCTCCGCCAACGCCAAAAAAAAAGAAAAAAGTATGTTAATAGAGTTAGTCAAATGAACAAAGATTAACTAATGTCATCTCCTCGTTTAAGAGTGTTTTTAACGTCCGAGCAGGAAAGGACTCTATTTGAGTAGGGATAGCTTTTAAGCAGGGGTAATTATTAATTGTTAGTTGCTGACCAATAATTTCCTAAAACTGAAATTACTGTAAAGTCAAAAAAGCTTTGAGTCTATAAAATATCATTTTTAACTTTTAAGTTTTAACTTCTATGAAACAGTATTAGCTAAGATATTAAGTCAAAAAAAATCACTAGAGTAAACGAAAAATAAATGGATAACTGTAGGGTTGATTCGGATTATTCATTACATTGAGAATAGCAATAATTGGCATGACAAAATTAATAATTCCTAATAAAACTAATAAAGGAAAGCCAATTAACAACCAGGTTAATAAACCAAATATAATACCGTAAATATAAATGTTAATATGAAAGTTGAGAGATTCTTTGGCATTATCCTTAACAACAGAATCATCAGTTAAAAATAAAGTAGCTATTGGTATACCTACAGAGAGAATAGTTACACTAAAGAAAATTGCTCCATGACATAAAGCTGAGAGAATTTTTCTTTTGTCAGTATCCATATAAATTTTCCTCCTGATTGAAACTAGATATCTATATTTTCCACTTACACCATAATTAAGTATAGCTGATTAATTTAGTAATTTCTGAAATTGAGTTATTTATTAAGTCTAATTAGGGCTTGCTGATTAAATCTCAAAGCGTTTACAGATAAAAGTTTTAGCCTTTTTAGGCATTGAAAAAGTACAAGGTTTTTGCTCTTTAAAGCTCAAAAAGTAAGGATTTTGATTGACTATTGGCTGAAAAATCAAG
>JBCDJM010000361.1:0-6915 GCA_038747755.1 Cyanobacteria bacterium P01_H01_bin.35 | reverse complement strand
TTTCTCATAACCATTTGCACCCAACTCATCCAAAAAATAGACCGCCAAAACCCCACCCTTCCCGAAAACGTTACCGAAGGAAGTTGGTATCTATCTCTATTACTCCAGAAAATTAGCGACAACCTGACAGCAGAGGAAAAATTGATCGTAGTTGTGGATGGATGCGACAACCTCGATCACCAAAGTCAACCACGAGACTCCAATATATTCTACCTGCCGAGATATTTGCCGAAACAAGTCTATTTTCTCCTCGCGCGCAGACCATTTTTGAGAGCAAAATCTGGTTTATTAATTGAAACTCCAGCGGAAACACTGAATTTAGAACAATTCCCAGAACAAAACCAGGCAGATGCACGAGCATACATTCAGCATTATTTGGCAATTCCGGAAGTCGGAGCAAATATTAAATCCTGGGTTGCTGAAAATTATCAGAGTGAAGCAGAATTTTGTCAAGAGTTGGTGGTTGAGAGTGGGAATAATTTTATGTATTTGAGTCAGGTTTTGGGTGCGTTGGCGGAGCCTAGCGGTAGCTATATCCCCCCTAACCCCCCTTGGGAAGGGGGGGATCGGAATTTGCCTGCTAGTTTAGAGGACTATTATCAGGGTTTGTGGCGAAAAATGGCTGGTGACGGTTTGTCGGAAATTGAGTTAGGAGTGCTGAGAGTGTTAGTTGAGCAAGAAGAAGCAGTTTCTGTGCAGACTATATCTCAATTCATAGATGTGGATGAATATGATGTCGAGGAAGTGCTGGAAACTTGGTTGGAATTTTTGCATCAACAAGAAATTGGGGGAGAAATCTCTTATAGTCTGTATCATTCGAGTTTCCGTAAATTTTTGCGGTCTATAATTTATGACTGTTAGTCTAGTAGTAGACTGACACAGCTAAAATGGTGCGTTACGACGGATTGCTAAATCCCTTTTATCGTCTGAATTTAAGCTGTCTAACAACGATAGGAAGCAATCTTGCGACACCCCTGAGATTGCTATCCGTTCCGGAATGCTCCGCAAACCTTCCACGCTGTTACCGTCGCAATGACTTTGGTATAGTAATGATCCAGATTTGATATAAGTCCTGATTAATAAATTCTTTCCGTCTATTCCCTACTCCCTACTCCCTCTTGAATATTATTACGTTTCATTCTCTTAGCCATAAAATTTGTTAACCCAGGAACAACTAAAATAATAGTTAACATTCGAGTAAGTTGAATTGCCAAGACTAAACCAGCATCACCACCTAATTGATTAACTGTTGCAATCATCGCTTCCATTCCTCCAGGAGTGAAACTTAATATAGAAGTAATTAAATCAACCTGAGTAAATTTATGAAATTGATAACCTACCCCCAAAAAACCCATAATTAAAAATATTACCAGGATAATTTCAACTAAAATAGCTTTCCACAATTTTCGAGCATTTTTCCAGTCAAACTGAACTCCGATAAAAATCCCTACTAGCAATAACCCTACAGCAAATAACCATTGAGGAACCTGTAACTGGTATGGTGTTGACCATAAAATAGTCAACCCAACAATAAAGCTACCCAAGAAAGGATAGGAAGGCAAGCGCAATTTTTTTCCACCCCAAATTCCTAAACTACAACATCCTATTGCTATTAATAAATTCCACAACATAGGTATGGTGGTTTTACCTGATACCAATAGAAAACTTGTGGTTTGAGTTTGCTCAATAGCAGGAAATATCAAGATGGTAGCAGTTGGTATAATGAAGACTACCAATAATAGTCGCAAATATTGCAGGATGGCAACAGCAATAGGATCTGCACCTAATTCTTCACTCATGGCAACAATAGCAGAAGCGGTACCAGGAATAGATGCTAGAAAACCTGTAGAGCGACTAACACCACCCCAGATAGACAACAGATAGCCTTTGAAAATACTTAAAGCACCAGTGATCAAAATACATCCCACGACAGGAATAGCATAAGTGATAGCTACATTAATTGTTTCTGGGGAAAAGCGAAATGCTGTAGCAATACCAACGATCGCTTTACCAAGCAGAATTATGATTCTGGGTAATGGTTGGGGACTACCTTTCGTAATGGCATAGATAATTCCCGCAATCATTGGACCTAGCAACCAACCAATAGGAAAGTTTAGCGAGTTGAATATAAACCCTGCAAAAATAGCCAAGGTCATTGGGGCAATGGCTGTTTTGATAGTTGATAATTTGGAGATAATTTCTTGGTGGTTTAACACGCTAAACAATATATATTAAATTTGACAGACAATTTATACAATTTATAATTACTGGTTATTAATGATTCTTACAGGATTATATCATGGAAAGGTACTATAATATTGAGAATAGCTGAAGGATGGGGATTGACATCAGGAATATTTTTTTATCCCCTTAAAAGGGGAGGCTTTAGACCACAATTTTTCGGTAAAAATCATAATTATGTTGAAAATTAGTCCCAAAAATTTGTTAGAACCTAATTATCCTTTTGCCCCTAAAAATTTCCCGTTTTTCTATGGCTGGATAATATTAATTGTTTGTACTATCGGGATAATAATGAGTACCCCCGGTCAAACTATTGGGGTGAGTGCTTTCACTGACAATTTATTAGCTGCCACTGGTTTGTCACGGTTACAACTGAGCAATGCCTATTTTATTGGCACTTTAACCAGTGGTTTAATATTGCCTTATGGAGGAGTGCTGCTAGACCGTTTTGGGGCAAGAGTAACTGTTGTGTGTGCATCAATAGGTTTGGCTTTAACTTTGTGTTACCTGAGTTTTAGCGATCGCCTAGCTACCATCATTAATAACACATTTCCCATAATTCCCTATTCAACTATTGTCTTTGTAATATTAGTATTAGGTTTTGTCTGTCTGCGTTTTTCTGGTCAAGGTATGTTAACTATGACCAGTCGCACGACTCTGGGTAAGTGGTTTGAGCGTCGCCGGGGTTTTGTGTCTGGGATCGCAGGTGTATTCGTAAGTTTTGGTTTTTCTATTGCACCCTTAACTATGAGTTCATTGATTAATATCTTAGGTTGGCGAAATACTTGGTTAGCAATGGCAGCAGTTGTTGGTGTTGGGATGGGGTTAATAGGATGGTTTTTTTATCGCGATAACCCAGAGGAATGTGGTTTATTAATGGATGGAAAAAAACATACTCAAAACTCGCTTGAGACAAAACATTCATCTGATAATAACTTGGAAGATTTTACTCGGGCTGAAGCTCTACACACAATTATGTTTTGGGTAGTAACATTAGTTTTATCCTCACAAGCGTTGATAGGTACAGGTATTACTTTCCATATTGTTGATATTGGTGCAGAAGCTAAATTATCCCAAATGCAAGCAGTTAGTATATTTTTACCCAAGGCATTTGTATCTACTATTGTTGGTTATTTGATGGGAATAGCAGCAGATCGAGTTCCTCTCAAATATTTATTCATGGTAATGATGCTAGGTCAGATAATAGGTGTTGCTGCTATTACTAATTTTGGTGAGCCTTTATTTAGGTTGTTAACTATTGTGGGATTTGGTATTAGTGGGGGATGTTTTGGTACTTTATCAGCAGTAGCTTTACCGCGTTTTTTTGGCAGAACTTATTTGGGTTCCATTTCTGGTTTTCAGATGATGATTCTAGTTATAGCAAGTGCAATAGGACCTTCGTTTTTAGCTATATTTAAAGATAAATTAGGTTCTTATCAAGTAGGTCTTTATGGTTGTTTGATATTGGCAATTTTGATTTTTATCTTAACCTTTTTCGCACGTCAACCGCGCAAGTCTCAGCGACTAGACTGACAACTCTAATATATGATCGGGGTAATTAGTTTAGGATTTACGCAAAGAAACCGGGTTTCTTAGATAAATCGCTGTTTTTAATAGATATTTAGGAAAAACCCCGGTTTCTGGGTTTGTCTGCGTAATTCCTATAGTTATCGTATTGCTTAGGAGTCAGAAGTCAGGAGTCAGAATAAAGAAAGAATTTGAATAGTATGAATTTTTCAATTTAGTATTCAATAGAAAACCTGTATTAAGAGGAAGTAATTTTACGATTACTATATAACGGGATTTTATGTAATACCACTCACAAAAACAACTTCTGACTTCTGACTTCATTCTTCCCGCCAATATTGTGGCTCATCCAAACTATCTGCACAGATAACTTTTCCTCTAAAATTTCCAATTATTCCTGGACGCAATTCTTGAACCATCCAAGCATCCGCATTCTTTTCGAGTATGGGATAGGAAGGCTCAAACCCCAGATTGCCCGCAGGTTTAAATCCGAAACGGGGATAATATGTAGGATGACCAAGAACAAAAACGAGGTCTACTCTAGATTAGGATAAAATATCTAATCCGTTTTCAATGAGTTTACGACCAATACCTTGTTTTTGAGCATCAGGAATAACGGCAAGGGGACCCAGAATTGAAAGTGATAAGGGAACATTTGGTTCGAGAGTAGCTTTACTGAAAAAAATATGTCCTACTGCTCTATCTCCTTGGAAAGCAACCAGAGAAATAATTGGTTGAGCGCTATCGTCCCCAAGTAGCTTTTGCACAATTTCAGCTCCGTCCTCTGAACCAAATGCAGCACGTTCGACAGACAGTATATCATCTAAATCTGAATCTAAAGCTTTTCTTATAATCATCATCTTTTTA
Source organism: Cyanobacteria bacterium P01_H01_bin.35 (assembly GCA_038747755.1). Taxonomy (GTDB): domain Bacteria; phylum Cyanobacteriota; class Cyanobacteriia; order Cyanobacteriales; family Microcoleaceae; genus Trichodesmium. The sequence goes on along the minus strand of JBCDJM010000361.1, from coordinate 2,280 downwards.
ATAATTCAATGGTAGTGTTTTTTTCAAAATAGCAGTAATATCATGTCTGGATAATCAGTGATAAAAAAGTCAGGACTTCCGCAGAATAATAAATAATACACCACCCGTAGGGGCGAATGGCATTCGCCCATAGTAAATACAGCGGTACTCCGTAAGTGCTGAAAGTTTTTGTTTGTAGTTGGGCTTTAGCCTAACTACAAGCTTTAATTATAACTATTTAACCGCACATAATATAAGCACGGCGATCGCTAATATAGAATCCTAATAATTAATATACCTCAGTCATTGCGACTGAAACGGAGTGAAAGGTTTGCGGAGCATTCCGGAACGGATAGCAATCTCCGCGCACCTCTTCACTTTTGACTTCTGACTTCTGACTTTTGACTTCTATTATATGTTACCACGTTACAAAAACGGTTTAAAAAATGGGTTATTGTTGAGGATGTGAAGTTAATAAACTAGATAAAATCTACTTTTCAGCATATCTAAACCCCATTTAACAAATGTATAATGTTGACTATTATCGGTTGCGGTAATCTAAACCGTAGTGATGATGGGGTGGGAGTAATTATTGCTCAACGCCTGCAACAATATTTGGTGACACATCCTATTCCTAATGTCCGGGTTTATGACTGCGGTACTGCGGGAATGGAAGTAATGTTTCAAGCGCGGGGTACTCAGCAATTAATTATTGTAGATGCTAGTGCAACAGGTTCGGAACCAGGTGCAATATTTAAGGTTCCTAGTTCTGAGTTGGAAGCATTACCAGAACCTAGTTATAGTTTGCATGATTTTCGTTGGGATAATGCTCTGGCGGTAGGTAGAAAAATCTTTCAGGAGGATTTTCCTAAAGATGTAATTGTCTATTTAATAGAAGCTGAAAATTTAGATTTTGGTCTAGAACTTTCGCCTGTAGTTCAGTCTTCTGCTGAGAAGGTTTTTCAAGAACTTATAAACAGTTTTGACAGCAAAATATAGAAGAGAAAAAATCTCTTTCTATCTGAAAGTAATTAAAACAAGGAAATTATCATGGACGAACAAAAACAAGAACAATATTTTGAATTAATTGATAAATTAGTTAACTGCCCGAATGGGAAAGAACCTGATGTTTTAGATGAAAATCTTGAACTGGTTGATGCTGGTTTTGTTTCAGTTTTAATGCAAGTAGGTCAAGCACAAATTCATCATGGAAATCAAGATGGAGCTAAATTTTTATTCCATCTTGCTCGTGAATTAGCGAAACAATTAGGATTATATCCCGATCCAAATACTTCGGAAGTTCCTGCTCAGTAATAGTAATTTAATCAAATGTTTCCTAAACTTTCTTGAGTGAGGCAGTAGGGGAGTAGAGGAGTAGTAAGATCAAATCCACTTGTTAGAGTTCCCGATAAATCGGGGTAACAAGAAACCGGGTTTTTGGGAGGTAATGGTAGGGACGTTGCATAACAAAAATGCGTTTCATGTCGCATAGCGTTAACGAAGTTGTGCGCCAGCTAAACGTCCGTACAAGGGTATTTGATACAAACCCGGTTTCTCTCCTTTTTTATACCGATACTACCGGATTTGATATGAACATAGGAGTAATTAACACGCTTCTATTGATGGCAAATATGCCTATTCTCTCTTCTTCCTACTCTTTGTTCGCTCAACTTAATTGAAATTAAATTTAACCTAAAACCGAACACCTAATTATAAATAGTTAATATTATGTTTTCTCAAAAAGAAGCAGAAAAATTAGCAATTGATTTTTTGAGTAATGATTTAGAAGTTCCCGAAACAAAAAAAGATTGGTTTACTATTAAATATGCTCGACAAGAACCTAATTGGTATATTGTTGAAGTAGGGATAGAAGAATGTCCGGATTATTGGATTCTTCAGGTTTATGATACTGGTGAATGTGACCCTTGTTATACTTTTGTATCTCCTTTAACTGGTTCTCAAAATACAGATGATTTGCAGGAATTACCAGAATCTATTGCTAAGGCGATCGCCTTTGAACGTGGTTCTCCAGAAATAGCTTCGCCAGCTAAAGTTTGAACAATATTGAAGCGGGAAAAAAATTGAAAATAATCACTTTAGGGAGGCTAAATAGAGATGAAGATTTACTTATTGTAAACTTTTAAATATTTGCCTTCCCAATATTTGGTTTATCCCTACAGAACCAAAACGTTGGTATGGGCTGGGTGATCTGGCTGATCGTCGTTGTTATTGCAACAGATATTGCAGGCTACTTCGCCGGTCGTCGGATCGGGGGAGCAAAGTTCTGGCCTGCGGTCAGCC
>JBCDJM010000360.1:0-6927 GCA_038747755.1 Cyanobacteria bacterium P01_H01_bin.35 | reverse complement strand
GACGTTGCATGTAACGCTCCCATTCTTCCTGAAAAATGATAAATTGAAAAACACTTCGCATGTTCACATTAATTGATAATTTAGTATTATATCAATCGAAAAAAGGTGATTTAATGACTAAAAATAAATACGGTTATGATAACCAGAAAAAAATTATAGTCAATAAAGCAGACAACAAAGAAACTTTTTACATATAATATTGTCTAGGGAAAAAATAGGTTAATCTTTCATCTGGTCAGCTTAACCTGATTAATAATTGCTATTGCTAGTTGCTACCCAATCTTTACTATTTTAAATATTGGGCCAGAAATTAAAATGTAGGTATAATAAACGTTGTACATAAATATAGTCTTATGTAGTCAAATAATGTCAAATATCTTCGTTTATTGGTACAAAGGAGCTACTAAGTATTTGACAAAATTTAATAACTCTAGACCTGATGTTTAAAGGATTAGTCTTATGTGACTATATTTTTATGAACTATTCAACCGAATTAATACTTAGATTAATATTTTAGTGCTGATAGTCAAATTATTCAGAAAGCACTCCTGAATTAGTCAATAGGTAGTTGTAGGAGAATTAAAGATAGAAGCCTCAGAAACCTGATACTAACTATAGATGAAGAGGCAAAAAATGAGCGTTACCTCATCTAACCAACCAGTCTGTACTAATTCCGACAGTTAAGTTAGTGATAGATAACGCTCAAACGAAGTATGCAAATTGCTAGTCCTGGGAAATCATAACCAGCAATACTTTAATTTTATTTAGACTAGCACCCAAACCAAAACCGTCATTTCTTTCCCATGTATTCAGACTTAAAAGAGAAGATCGGGAGTTTTGGCGGAATAATTTGAGCATAAGGATACAAAATAAGTGACTCAAGAATTTCATATATCAATTACTCCCCTAGGACAAGACGAATATTTTGTCCGTACAGAAAAAGTACCTATTGGTGGCCTAGTTGCTGAAGAAATAGTTGAATGGCCTGTAGAACAATGGTTAGCCCAAGCCCGTCACCTACTTGGCGATCCATTTACCGATATCTTAGAAGTAAAGTCCAATTCTCAGGTAGTAATCCCCGATCAGATTGTGGCCAGGTCTGGGGAAGTCGTAAGTCCAAGTTTAGTAGCATTAGGCCAAGAAATGTATCAAGAACTATTCAAAGATACCCTGAGAGATAGTTGGAGTTGTGCCCAAGGAATCGCTCATAATCGAAGCGAGGTTTTACAGTTGCGTCTAGGTACTAAAGACAGACGTATATCCAGTTTGCCTTGGGAGGTACTCCATGTAGGCGATCGCCCTCTGGCAACTGGTACTGATATTGTCTTCTCTCGCTATCAACCTAATACTTGCTTACCTAAATCTACCCGGATATTAACATCTGAAGAACCATTAAAAATCTTAATGGCGATCGCAGCTCCCACTGATAAGGACAGTCTACAACTAGAAAAAGAATATGAGGCATTACGACAAGAACTGGAAAAGAATAGTGGGGAAACTGAAATTCATCTAGATATTCTCCGGCAACCAGGGCGAGAACAACTTACCCAAGCATTAGAACAGGGTAAATATCAAGTTTTCCACTATGCAGGCCATAGCACCTGGGGTATCTCCGGTGGTGAAATATCTCTAGTGAGCAACATAACAGGTTTAACAGAAAGTCTGAGTGGTAAGGATCTAGCAGGTTTGCTAGTTAACAATGGGATTCAGATGGCAGTCTTTAACTCCTGTCGAGGTGCTTACAATCATTTTGTTCACTCCAACGATGAGGGAGTAGAGATAAACTTAGCAGAAGCGATGGTAAAACGAGGAATTCCTGGAGTTCTAGCAATGGCGGAACGTATTCCAGATGAGGTTTCTCTCATTCTGACACGGTTGTTTTATCGTAACCTTAATCAAGGTTATCCCATAGACTTAAGTTTAAATAGAGCAAGACAAGGTTTGATTTCTGCCTACGGTTCACATCAACTTTATTGGGCATTGCCTGTTGTGTATTTACATCAAGAGTTTGGTGGATATCTAATTCAACAAAAAAACTATTCTCAAAATGAAATAGAAGAGGATCTCCTGACACCTATTGATGAAAAGATTGAATCTCCTAAGTACGCAGAAGATTCAACTCGTGTACAACCTGATATGGAATTGGATAATCTGGAGCAGTATCCTACTGAGCCTGAAACTGATAATTTTAATTGGCAGGTTGAAGAGAGTACAGAAGAAGTGATGGCATTCCAGATGACACTTCAGGAGATATTGCAAGAAATAGAAATAGTAAAAGAACTAGAGAATCAAGACTATGAAAAAACAGAAGATTTAATAACACCTACACAAAGTAGTGAAGAATTAAATCAGTCAATATTCACAACATCAAATACTCAGAAAAAGTCTCATAAGTTTTCCTGGAAAAAAACATTAGGATATGCGGTGTCAGGAATGATGTTATTGTTAGGTACTAACCTAATTAGTTTCAATCGTCAATTACAAATGAGTGCGAGTCCTAAATTGCCGAAAGCACCCGCTCCAATTTTGAACTATGACTATAACAGAGTTAGACTTGTTAATGAGACATTTAAGAGTAACCCAGAAGTACAGATTATAGCAATTAAACAGTTTAATCAAAATGATATTCAAGCTGGTAAAATGGTAGTAGAAACATTATTAGAACAAGGAGAATTAGTCAAAGCAGCAGAAACAATAACTGCTGTGCCAGAAAAAATCAGCAATGCTCCAGAAATCAATTTTCTCAAAGGTAGATTAGCTTGGGAATTGTTCCAAGATAGCAATCAAAATAACCTGATAGATGAAGCTATAAGTTATTGGGAAAAAGCGGCTGCCAAAAAACCAGAGAATACTCAATATCAAAATGCTTTAGGCTTTGCTTATTACACTAAAGGAGATATAGAAAAAGCTTATGCAGCTTGGTTGAAAGTGTTACATTTATCTGGAGAAATTGTCCCAGAAATCGAAAAAACTCGTCCTGTTTCTTATAACGACCAGAGAAATTTATCCGTCAAGAATAGAGAAGCTCTGAATGCTTATGCAGGTCTCGGATTAGTAACGCTTAAATCTGCCCAAAATTTACAAAAAACTCCCGTTCAAGCTTTTAAATATGCTGGTAAAGTTATGAGAAAAGCTGGTGAAGAATTTTATGTCGGACAACTGCAAAAAAATTGGTTGTGGTCTCCTAAAGCCCGTCAAGATTGGGATAAACTATTGAAACTTCGAGACCAACAGCAATTTGAACATAATAAAACTTTAGAAACCCTGACTTAAGTGATAGTCATGGTAGACCTAGTGACTGTTTATTTCTTAATAGGCTAATATAATTTATATATAATTTGTATTAGCCTCTCATACTGTTCCTTTAAATTCTCGTAGTTAAGGGAGCTGACACCTAGCAGTACCTTTTTATTTTAATTATCTCTCAATTTCTCAATGGCTTTTGCCACCTCCATTCGGCAATAGCTAACTGCCGTTAGCTCCACATTCTGCAGAAAATTCTGACGGTTAGATATATTAAAAATTTATTCCTTTTAAAGGCTAATCTAATTATAGAAAATATCACTATGACACAAAAACAGGAAAACAAAATAAATTTTTTTAACTCAGTTTCTGGCAGAATACTCTCACACCTAATTGCTGTTTTGTTAACTCTGGGTGGTGTTTGGTTATTTCAAAATCGACCAGTAAATTATGCAAAAACTATACCTTTAACTCCCGATCCAATTAACCTTGAAAGATATAACAAAGAACAACCTATTAATTATAGTGCTAATACTGTAGAAGTAGAAAAAAAAATAGCTATTGAACAATTTAAGAAGAATGATATTGAAGCGGGAAAAAAAGCTGTAGAGTCTCTGCTAAATAGAGGCGCTTTTTTAGAGGCAAAAGAAGCTCTTAATATTATAAAAAATGTATCTGATGATAACGAAAATATCGATCCAGAAATTAATTTTTTATACGGTCGATTAGCTTGGGAGTTAGCTCAAGATGGAAATAGAAATTATAATGTAGATGAAGCTTTATTTTACTGGGAAAAAGCAGTTGCTAAACGTCCTGATTCTATTGTATATCAAAATGCTATAGGTTTTGCTTACTATACCAAAGGTACCAAAGAAGACTTGAAAAAAGCTTATGATGCTTGGGAAAAAGTCTTAAAATTATCAGGAGAAATTTTACCAGAAACAGAAAGATTGCAGAATATTTCAACTGAGGATATTACTAATTCAGAAGTTGAACAAAAAGATGCTCTTAATGCTTATGCAGGTATTGGATTAGTAATGATGAAATCTGCTAAAAATTCTCAGGGAAATGAGCAAAGAGAACGCTGGTTGAGAGCGCTTCAATATCGGACAAAAGTAATGAGTGAAGCTGCAAGAGAATATGATATTCCCCAACTGCGAAAAAACTGGTTATGGTCACGAGTGGCGCTACGAGATTGGGATTTTCTGATGAGAACGGATTGGAATATTTTGAGGAAAAAAAGGTAGTGGAATAGCGTTTTGAACTGAAGTAGAGCTTGTTGAGGATAGTGAGCGCTTGAAATCAATATGACTTACGCAATAGAACGTATTTTCCTCATTGCGACCTACATGAAAGCAATCTCAAACCCTAGTTTTTCCTACCTCATGCGTAAGTCCCGATCAAATGAAATTGATTCAGTTTGTTCGCGGTTAACTTCTATGCCTTCTTTCTCAACGTCTCAGAAGGCAACTCCCCAAACATGGTTTTGTAATCTCTAGTAAAATGACTGGGACTGTAGAACCCAAATTCACTGGCAAGGAAGGTAATGGTACAATTTTCGGGTTCGCTTGCCTTTAGGCGTTGTCGCACTGCATTAAGTCGTCGTATCTTGAGATAGCGCATCGGACCGACGCCAAATAAGTCTTTAAAACCAAAAGATAACGCACAACTGCTAGAGCCTAAATTTTGAGCTAGTTGTTTTAAGGTCAGAGGTTGTTCCAAATTTGCTAACATTTTTTGCTCCGCTTGGGCAATCAACTTTTCTTTTCGAGAAGGTTTGAGGAAAGACTTGGAATTTAACTTAATGGGAATCTGACTAATCAATAAAGGAAGGAAATCATCAGTGACGAGTTTTTCAATGTGAGGGTTTTGAAACCAAGTTGGTTTGTGTACTGCTAACCAAATCAGTTGTTTGAGGTAATCTTTTATTTCTTTCATCCCAGTTAGAAGCAAATTCACATGATTTTTACTCCGGAAATTATCGTCTAGATCGTGGCGTTGTAATTCGTCTGCATAAGCATCAAAAGTTTGAACAGGGATGATAATGTGTGTCAATGCTCCACCTTGAAGAAATATGTCGTGTGCTTCAGTGTTATTGAAACCAAAAAGAGTCTTTTGAGGTTTGACAGGGTGACGGAAGGAGTAATATTCCTTTTCATTATCAGACCAAATTATCGCAAAAGATATGTATTCTTTTCTTCCATCACCTGAAAATTGAAACCCTTGATTCACCTGATTACATACGAAAAATAAGTTACCAACCTGAATCGACAAAAACTCACCGTGAAGAGAACCGGGAGTGAGTTGTATGATTTCCTTATTTTTATACTCAAAAAACTCTTTGAAATTATCAATATCTGTAAAGGATTTGGAGATAATCTTCGGATTGGCCATCCAAGGAGCATCTTCAGCTTGGGTAATTTTACTATTTTTTGTATCCCTCAACAAACTCATTTTTGCAGCACTTCATCAAAAAAAAAATAATCGAACAAATTATAAGCAAAAGTAATATAAATCAAAAAATAGTTATTTAATTTGTATAACTGAGAAAGTTATAATTTTCGATCATTCACAGAGAGAGCTTACCACTAAACTAACCTTTAAGTCACAAAGCGGGCATGACCCATACTGATTCAATTATGGCCTAACCCAGGAAAATTGGCCTGATTGAAGAACTAAACAATAAGGTGTCCAAATATTAGTTTTGTTTATCAGGTTTTACCGATGATTTTGAATAGAATTTGGAGAATGATAGTGGTAGTGGCGATCGCTACCTCTCTCCTCCTTGGAAATATCATATTACCCACAGGCCCTGTTCTTGCTGAAAAAACAAAAGATCCCTTCAATCGCGATGGAGATCCGGCCAATATCGGTCGAGAGTTTCGACCCGACGTCCCGATAGAAAACTGTTTCTGGAAAATGACCGTTGGTGCTGATCCGTACCACAACGCCTTCTATCCAGATCAGCAAACCTCCTATCCAGTCGCTTTATTTTCTCTCCCTGAGGATAGTTATCTTGAGATCAAGGGTGAATTTCCTCACGCTCGTTCGATGACATTTAGCGGTTACTTTTACAATCCAGACTCAGATACCTTAGTCGGAGGGGATCAGCAGATCGTCGATTATCAGATTGAACCAGACGAAGGGTCAATTAACCCATTCCGAGACGGTGCCGATCGTACAGCTAAGAACCGTTCCTATACCTTGAAATGGGTTCCTAAGAAATTGCCTGAATTAAAACAAAAGCTTGCTCAGAAGTTCCCTGAGTTGACAGAAAAGTTGACAACGGCTGCTGATGAATTTCCTGAGTTGGCAGAAAAATTAGAAGAATTCCAGCTCACTCCCAATACCTTATATCTTGGGGAGGAAGAGTTCCCCAAGATCGGGTATATCGTTGTGATGCGCGTCTATGTTGCCGATGAGGGGACAAACCTGTTTGGCGGGACGGAATTACCAGAGGCGACGGTTGTCATGGCAGATGGTAGCAGAATCAAAGGTGATAAACTCTGCAAACCAAAATACTCTAAGTTCACTGGCGATATGAGTAGTGTTTATCCAAGTCCAGCATTCGATCCAGTTGCTTATAAGGCAGAGCGCGATCGGACAGAGTGGTATAACCAAGACAGACCTGATAGTTGGCCTGCTCAAGATCCTCCCTACATCATCCGCGAGTGGACTGCAAAG
>JBCDJM010000359.1:0-6967 GCA_038747755.1 Cyanobacteria bacterium P01_H01_bin.35 | reverse complement strand
TGCCTGAATCCTGGGACTATGGAGTTACGCGGTATCCGCGCGAGAAGGAATTTAACCTCCATGAATATCAGAGTTTCCCTTTACGGGCTGGCTGAACGCAAACTAGGGTTTACTTAGGCCAAACGAATCGCACACCGGATTCTATATTACATCATCAGAACCAAAAGTTTGTAGGGACGTTCCATGGAACGTCCCTACTGTGGTCACATCAAATAGAAACCTGTTTGAGTGTGAAACTCCTGTTCAATTGAAATGCAGAAAGTAAATTAAATTACAGGAACATAACGTTCTTTTTCTGGAACATCAGCATACTCAGCCACAATTTGCCGAAACTCGTCACCATCAATAGTCTCTTTTTCCACCAACAGATCGACCAAGCGATCGATAACAACTCGGTTATCCCGCATCATCTGACAAGCGTCTTCATAACAATGTTCCACAATAGTTCTAACTTGAGCATCAATACGAGAAGCAATTTCATCAGAATATTCTGAACGAGTCATCATGTCGCGACCCAAAAACACCTCACTTTGTCCAGTTTCCAAAGACATCGGACCCAAATTCGACATACCATAACGAGTCACCATTTGACGTGCCATTCCTGTAACCTGTTGTAAGTCATTACCAGCACCAGTTGTCACCTCAGCATCACCAAAAATTACTTTCTCCGCAGCACGACCACCCAAAGCACCAGTAATACGAGCCAAAATTTGTGACCTAGAGATTAAACCTTGCTCTTCATTTGGCATAAACCAGGTGAGACCGCGAGCTTGACCACGAGGCACCAAAGTAACTTTTTGCACAGGGTCATGTTCTTTAACTAGAGTACCAACAATAGCATGACCAACTTCGTGATAAGCAATAAGTCGCTTGCTCTTACCATCCAGGAGTGGAGTACCTTCCATACCTGCAACCACTCGGTCTACAGCATCATCAATTTCTAGCATCGTAATTGCTTCTTTGCGACGACGAGCAGTCAGAATAGCAGCTTCATTTAATAAGTTAGCTAAATCTGCACCTGTAAAACCAGGAGTCCGACGAGCGATCGCGTCCAGAGATATTTCATCACTTAGCTTCTTATCGCGAGAGTGAACATTTAAAATTGATAAACGACCCTTAATATCAGGAGCATCAACAGTAACTTGACGGTCAAAGCGACCAGGACGTAACAATGCAGAGTCTAAAACATCAGGGCGGTTAGTAGCAGCAATAATAATAATTCCACTGTTGCCTTCAAAACCATCCATTTCAGTTAGTAGTTGGTTCAGAGTTTGTTCTCTTTCATCATTACCACCACCAATACCAGCACCCCGTTGTCTACCTACTGCATCAATTTCATCAATAAAGATAATACAAGGAGCATTTTCCTTAGCTTTTTTAAAGAGGTCTCTTACGCGGGAAGCACCCACACCCACAAACATTTCCACAAATTCAGAACCAGAGATACTGAAGAATGGGACACCAGCTTCACCAGCGATCGCCTTGGCCAACAAAGTTTTACCAGTTCCTGGAGGACCAACCAAAAGTACACCTTTAGGAATACGCGCTCCCACTGCTGTAAATCTTTCTGGTTTTTTCAAGAAAGTCACAACCTCTTGTAATTCTTCTTTGGCCTCATCAACCCCGGCCACATCATCAAATAGAACACCTGTTTTGGCCTCCATTGAGAAGCGAGCTTTGGACTTACCAAAGTTCATTGCTTGTCCAGGGCCACCAGGAACATTACTAGAGCGACGGAATAAGAAGAACAGACCCACAATCAATAAAATTGGGAAAACCAAATTTCCTAATAAACCCCATACTGCTCCTTCGCTCCGTGGAGGGTGGCTATCAAAATTAATATTTGCTTCTCGCAGACGGGAAATTAGTTCAGGGGAGTTAGCAGGTAAATCTACTCGTAATCTTTCGACTTGGTTATTCAGGTCATCCACAGCTTCCACAATAGCTGTCCGACCACCATCATAGAGGTCTACGCTAGTAACTCGATCTGCTTGTAAGTAGTCCAAAAATCTGCCATAGCTCATACGGGTTCTAGCAGCGTTGTTACCCATATTTACTGATGTTTGTGCAAATGCCCCTTGCCAGAGAAAAAAACCAATGACCAAAGCTGGCATACTCCAAAGTACAATGGTTCTCCAAGAAATTTTCATCAAAAAATGGCCTCTTTTAGTAAAATTGCATTAAATAAGGAAGAAATGTAGTTTTCTACACTCATAATATTAACAAAATTTAACTTAACTTAGGGCAACTTTAATGCTTTTAGCTATCGCAGAGAGGTGTGAATAGTTTGGACAGGTCTCCAGACTTAAGTCACTGGCGTTGTGTTATGGTGCTTCCTTTCCTGCGGAATGCTGCGCAAACAAAGGACACTCAGTCGAGGTAAGACTGACAAAATAAAGATTTTAGGACTTACACAAAGAAACCCGGTTTCTGGGGTAAATCGTTGTTTTTGACAATAAACATCTAGTGCAGAATGGCAGAAATAACTGACCAGTTACAAAATCCTAAAAACCTTACTAATCAATATTTTTGACTGTCTTGAGTGTGTCTTACATTCTGTTCGCGGAGCGTTGACGCAGAAAATGGGAACCTCAAAATTACACACTCGATGCATGACTTTTGACTTTTGACTTCCGCGTAGCGGCACTAGGAAAAACCGGGTTTCTGGGTTCGCCTGCGTAACTCCTGGACCTGTCTTATGTGATTATGTTTTTATGAACTATTATCTAGTTGACTGGAATTTGTGAAGGTACTTTCATTAATTGATAATGAATAATGGATAATTATATCTTTCACAATCTAGCCATATTAAAAGAGGCTTTAAACCGGATTGATCGATTATCAATTATCCATTGGTAACTCTATCTTGTAAAATTATTAATTTTGTCAGGCTATTTGAGTCCCTTAGTACCTTTCGTGCCGTTAGTCTTAATTCCCTAATATATATAGATATAGTGTTACGCATTAAGGTTAGGAGATTTATAAATCTTGAAACCCTTTGACAGTCTACTATTTCCTATTCCCTATTCCCTATTCCCTAGCGCGTAGCGCTATATAAATAGAAATTTAGGACCCCCAATAACGGTAATATTTTGATTTAAGAGTTTAGTGAGGAATACAGCCTAATGGTAATTAAACAGCCAGCAGCAGCAGCAATGCTGACCCAGAAACCATCCAATGTCAGTAAAAAAGCAATTCTTAGTGCAGACTTGGGACGAACAGCTACTAAAGCTTGTGTGAGTCGTACCCCAAATGGTGTAGTTTTTATTCCATCCAATGTCAAAGAATTAACTGTAGAACAAGTCAGATCAGGTAATTTTGAGTCTAAAGCTACAGACCCTTTATTAGATATGTGGCTAGAATATCAGGGATCTGGATATGCTGTAGGTCAATTAGCTGCTGACTTTGGAGCTAATTTATTTGGTGATGAACGATCTTTTGCTAAGTCTAAAGTTGAAGATGCTTTAATTAAAATCTTGGCCTGCGCTGGCTATTTTCAGCTCAAAGGAGAATTTTCGGTTGTGATGGGTTTGCCTTTCTATTCCCAAGAGCAATTTGAAAAGGAAAAGGCACAAATTATTAGCAAATTGCAATGTCCTCATCAAATGTCTTATCGAGGCGGTGAAACTGTAGAAATTAGAATTAATAAGGTTTGGGTTATGCCAGAAGGATATGGCAGTTTGCTGTGGTCTGAAGCTAATCATGGTAAAGAATTTCAGCCAGAATTGCCCAAATTATCCCTTGCTATTGTCGATATTGGCCATCAAACCACCGATTTCTTAATGGTAGATCGTTTCCGATTTGCTAGGGCTGCTTCTAAGAGTGAACCTTTTGCTATGAGCCAGTTTTATGAAGATGTGGCTGCTAAGATTGAGGGAGCAGATTCTCAATCTTTGTATTTGTTGGAAGCTGTCCATAAACCTGAAGGTCAACGTTCCTATCGTCCTAGGGGTGCAACAAAACCTATTAATCTAGATGGTATTGTACCTGAATTGCGTAAGGTTTTTGCGGCTAAACTTTGTGACCGTTTGATTAAGTGGATACCAGAAAGGGTGACTGATGTTGTTCTTGCTGGTGGTGGGGCAGATTTTTTCCAGGAAGATTTGCAAAAGCTAATCCAAGAGGCAGGTCTAAAAGCTCATTTGGCTCAACCACCTAGAGAAGCAAATGCTCTGGGACAATACATTTATGGGGAAGCTCAATTAGCAATATCTAAGTAAGTTGTTCCTTAGTTGGACATCAGATTCAAGATATTTGAAGCTATTATAGTAAAATATGAATCACCTCAATGTCAAAGCCCAATCTAAAATTGAGTAGAGCAGTATATTCTTACTTTAGTTTTTTCTGTATCTGGAAGTAAAAAATAATGGGGACAGAGTAGAACAGAACTTCTCTTTGTCCCCTAAAAACAGTAAAGTAAAGTTGAATATTGGATGACAAACTGGATTATTGTCCACGGTAGCTAAGATGTTTCTCAAACAAAACAATATTTACTAATGGATAATGGATAATTGATAATTAAATAGCAGTCAGCACTCAGCATGATTGACTTTTTTTGCACTTAGGAGGATATTTCAACCCTGACTCAACTATCTAGTGCTTGGGGTTGCCTTTTATTTAACCCAAGGTCAAAAAGCTATTAATGCTTCGCTTTTTCTGCGCAACATGAAAATAATTATCCATTATGCATTGTTCATTATAAATTCTTAAAGAGGTAATTATCCATTATTCATTATCCATTATCAATTAATGTGTAGAATACTTGATATTGTGCTTTGTCTAAGTTAATTAAAATATTACCGGATGTTGTGGGAAAAAAATCAGAAAAAAGAAGTATTTTTTACAGAAGAAGCAGCAGATAAGCAGTTATTTGCAGCTATTGAAAAAGAGTTGAATTCCCAAAAATACCAAACTTTTAGTAACCTCTGTAAGCAAGCTCTATGGCAATTTTTATATGTATCTTCGTCTACAGAATTAGCTCAATCTGCGTCAAACTTGCAACGTCTAGAACAGAGAATTTATGAAAAGTTTACTCAACATTTTTCTGACTTGGAAAAAAAATTTGCTGCTAGTGAATTGAATGAATCTAATCAAATAAGTCAATTAAATGACCTGAAAAGAAACTTGAGTCAAATTAATCAATTATTGACTCAAATGCAATTAGATTTTGATGATAAATTTCTTGAAGTTTTGCAGGCTTTTAAGGCAGAATTGCCAAAAATTGAAGCAACTATTAATCAAATAGAAGTACCTACTGTTCAGACTACTCAGGAGCCAGAATTAACTGCTACTAAACCGACAGAAGCAGAAGCAGATTTATCTGTTGAAGAATCAATAACAGAATCAGATCCCTTGTTGCAGCGGTTAACTTCTCTTATAGAAGATTTCTAATTAAGTTTCAATAATTAATTAAGAATTAAGAATTAAATAGGGTATTATCTTAAACTTTTATGAGTACAAATATACTTCCTTTATTGCCCCTTCCAATTCTTAAATCTTCATCTAAATATGTAATATCTAACCATCCCTTTTGTTCCCGATTTTGGATATCAAAATCAACGGCGGTAAATTTTTTTCCTGATTCTATTTCGGCAATTAAGCTGTTAGGTGATTGATAAGCAATTAAACTTTGCAAACCCAAAATTGAACGATTAAATTTAACATTTACTCGTTTTTCTGAAACAACTTCAAACTCAGCAACAACACTGACAATTCCCTCTAAAAATGGTAAACCATATACTTCAGCAATATTATAGATAGCTGTATCTTCAACTCGGATACATTGATAAATATCACCTAGTTTCAGGAAGGGGAAATTGTCAATGCGTAGTAATTCTTGACTAGAAGTATAAAGTAACCTCCAATTACCATTTAATAGTTCTTTTGCTTCAAAGGGGCGGAGGTTAGGATTGTAATCTTCTAACTGAGCGATCGCTGCCAAAATTTCTTGTCGATCATTTTTAGTTGCTAGTAAACCGCGATTTTTGCCTGTAAGTATTTCAATTAATTTCGATTTGTATATCATAATTCCTGTTTATTGTCAATCTGACTTGAATTATAAGGTGACAACATTTATCTATAGCATTACACAGAAGTGTTAGGACATTAATAAAATTGAAATCTTTTACAACTAATAGTTTTAACTTGAGCTGAATGATGAATGTTGTTTGCGGAGAATTCTGGCACGGAAATTCTTAAAGCTATATTTTCAGTGAAGAAAATTTGAAAAAGATTCTGTTGCTTATCCGGTTATTACCCAGTTTTGACGATATCCTTAACAGTAGCAAAAAATTTAGATAGGCTTAGTACCTGGATGAATTTTAATCTGAATTCAACTAAAATTTTTAGATTTTAGATTAGTTTTTGATGCAAGATTTATGATTTGATGCACATCAATCCATCTAATCTACATCCAATCTATTAAACACGAACAGAAAAAATATTTATATATATTATTTACTGGAAAATTTATGGCAAAATCCCCTAAAATCCAAGAGGCCGAATAAAGCAGATGAGTAAATCTAAAATATAAATATACGATAGACTGACTAAAATGCCTTGAGTTGAGGATATATGGAAGAAAAACAACAAACAAATAGCCAAGCACAACCTGGGGAGTCACCAACTATACCAGTACAGGAAACAGTGCCACCACAGCCTGTAGTGTCAGAAACCCCAGTGCAGGAAACCGTAGTTCCACAACAACCTGTAGTGCCACAACAAGTAGTGCCACAACCACCAGTACAGGAAAACGTAGTTCCACAACAGGTAGTTCCACAACCACCAGTCCAGGAAAACGTAGTTCCACAACAGGTAGTTCCACAACCACCAGTCCAGGAAACCGTAGTTCCACAACAGGTAGTTCCACAACCACCAGTCCAGGAAACCGTAGTTCCACAACAGGTAGTTCCACAACCACCAGTCCAGGAAACCGTAGTTCCACAACAACCTGTAGTGTCACAACCAC
>JBCDJM010000358.1:0-7012 GCA_038747755.1 Cyanobacteria bacterium P01_H01_bin.35 | reverse complement strand
TTAAATTCAGTCCGGATAAATATATAATATTATGAATTGCTGGAAATTCTAAAAATATAGGTTAACTTATGTCCATTGAAATTGAAACAGAATTGCAAACCGCAGTAGATAAACGGCGTAACTTTGCAATTATTTCTCACCCTGACGCTGGTAAAACTACCCTTACAGAAAAACTGCTTTTGTACGGAGGTGCCATTCAAGAAGCTGGTGCAGTAAAAGCTAAAAGAGCGCAACGTCATGCCACCTCAGACTGGATGGAAATGGAACAACAAAGAGGTATTTCTATCACCTCAACAGTTCTCCAATTTGATTATCAAGACTGTCAAATAAACCTCCTAGATACTCCTGGACACCAAGATTTTAGTGAGGATACATATAGAACATTAGCAGCAGCAGATAACGCTGTAATGCTAGAGGATGGAGCCAAAGGTTTAGAACCTCAAACTCGCAAATTATTTGAAGTTTGTAAGATGCGAAAATTACCCATTTTTACCTTTATCAATAAAATGGATAGACCGGGAAGAGAACCCTTAGAACTCTTAGATGAAATTGAACAGGAATTAGGCTTAAAAACATATCCTGTAAATTGGCCAATAGGTATGGGCGATCGCTTCAAAGGAGTATTTGATAGAAGAAAAAAACAAATTCACTTATTTGAGCGGAGTGTTCATGGTAGGAAAGCAGCAACAAATACAGTAGTAAATTTAGGCGATCCTCGCATAGAAGAACTACTAGAGCAAGACCTTTATTACCAACTCAAAGAAGACATAGAATTACTAGATGAATTAGGTTCAGATTTAGATTTAGAAGAGATACATCAAGGAAAAATGACACCTGTATTTTTTGGTAGTGCAATGACTAATTTTGGGGTGCAATTATTCCTAGATGCTTTCTTAGAATATGCTCTTAAACCAGGTACTCATAAAAGTACAGTTGGGGAAATTTCTCCTACTTATGAAAACTTCACTGGGTTTGTGTTTAAATTGCAAGCTAATATGGACCCAAAACATCGAGATAGGGTAGCATTTATTAGAGTTTGCACAGGAAAATTTGAAAAAGATATGACAGTTAGTCATGCCAGAACAGGTAAAACTGTGCGATTATCTCGTCCGCAAAAGTTATTTGCTCAAGACAGAGCATCTATCGAAAATGCCTATCCTGGAGACATAATTGGTTTAAATAATCCGGGAGTATTTGCCATAGGAGATACTATTTATAATGGCAAAAAATTAGAGTACGAAGGTATCCCCTGTTTTTCACCAGAAATATTTGCTTATTTAAGGAATCCTAATCCTTCTAAATTTAAACAATTTCGTAAAGGAGTTAATGAATTAAGAGAAGAAGGTGCAGTGCAAATTATGTACTCAGCAGACGAGTCAAAAAGAGACCCTATTTTAGCTGCTGTTGGGCAGTTACAATTAGAGGTTGTTCAGTTTAGAATGCAAAATGAATATGGAGTAGAAACCAGATTAGAAACCTTGCCTTTTAGTGTTGCGCGTTGGGTAGATGGTGGTTGGGAAATACTGGAAAAAGTAGGTAGGTTATTTAATACTGTGGCGGTAAAAGATAGCTGGGGACGACCTGTTTTGCTCTTTAGAAATGAGTGGAATTGTCAACAGGTGGAATCTGAACATCCAGAATTAAAATTGAATAATACTGCACCAGTAGTTTCTGGTCAGGAACCGGAATCTTTATAAAAGGAAATAGGGAGTAGAAAAGGCTAAACTTTCAAACTTTGCTTTGAACTTTTCTACTTTCTTATTTATAAAAGGGAATAGGGAATAGGGAATAGGAAATAGGGAGTAGAAAAGGCTAAACTTTCAAACTTTGCTTTGAACTTTTCTACTTCCTTATTTAATTCAAAGTGACTGAAATATTTTCATAGATTAAAGATTTTAGCATCATAAATGTTAACTAGAGAATAATTAGGAGTAATATGAAAACTATTCTCAAACAATTTGTAATCTGACTAGATTAAGTCTCATTAACAGTTGTTTATTCTACAAATATTAAATTCAATCATGTTTCAACTCTATTTAAAGTTTTTCACTGCTTTTTTCTTTGCTTTAATCTCACAATTACTAATAATAAATGACTTTGCTTTTGCACAGTTATCAGATAGAGCTAGATGGGCTTCCACTTTAACCATGGATTACAGGATGATTCCAAATATTACCTACCTGAAGGCAAACAATGTCGAATTAAAGCTTGATGTTTATACATTACGAAATCCTGAAGAACCAGTTCCAACACTGATTTACTTTCACGGCGGTGGTTGGATATCTGGCATCAAGGAAAATATTCTCTTCGATCTATTTCCTTATGTGGAAATGGGCTGGGCAGTAGTTAATGTCCAATACCGATTAGCTAATGTTTCTCATGCACCTGCTGCCGTAGAAGATGGCCTTTGCGCTCTGAGATGGGTAATTCGACAAGCAGATAAGTATGGTTTTGATATTAACAAACTTGTGGTCTCAGGTAATTCCGCTGGTGGTCATCTTGCTCTGACTACAGGTATGCTAACTGCTAGTGGTCTTGATAGTCCATGTCCCGGTAATGAAGAACTCAAAGTAGCAGCAATTGTCAACTGGTCTGGCGTTACCGATGTAGCAGACTTGGTGGAAGGAGAAAATATAAAATCCTATGCAGTAGAGTGGTTGGGAAGCAGGACAGACCGCATGGAAATTGCCAAGCGTGTTTCTCCCCTGAATTATTTAAGAAGTGATTTACCTCCAATAATTAGCATACATGGTGATGCTGACACTTTAGTTCCATATAGTCAAGTTGTTCAACTTCATCAAGGCTTAGAACGACTAAAAGTTCCCAACAAATTAATTACTATTCCTAATGGTGGTCATGCTCGTTTTACAAGGGATGAAACTTTGTATATCTACGAAAATATTCACAAATTTCTAGATACCCACATAGTGAATAAAAAACTGGAAAATTAATCAGCTAGTCTTCATTCAAATTATAATTATATTGTGAAGGGATGGAGGAATGGTAGTAGTAAGGGAGCAGAATAGATTTATATTAGGGAAAAATCAAGGTATAAAGCCTTCTCTTTCAAGAGAAAAAAAGTGCTAGGATATTCCCTTATACATATTCCGTTACAGTTTTCCTAGAGGTAATTATCAATTAATGAATCATATATTCCCAATCATTAACAATGAGACGAAAAAAAATAATTACTCTATTAACCATCAGTTTGCTAACCGTAGGTACTGGAGAATTTATTAGACAAAAATTAACCCAAAAAGACTTATCCAGAAATATTAGTATCACCTTAGATAATGCTCTATGGAAACAAAACGAAGAAAACCTTACTTATCAAGATATTACTTTAGACTTAATTTGTAAAAATTCCCAATGCGAAACAGAAATCTGGGGTTTTTCCCAAACATTTAATAGAGCAGACCATGATGGTATAGTTAACACTATTAAAAAAGATAATTCCTGGGAACTACAAGTAAAAATTAATATTAACTCCGACCCATGGATAAAAGGAGGAGAAGCCGAATATTTAATCGAATTACAACCCAATAAAAAAGATAAAAAGCAGATATTTGGTACTTATTCAGGAACCTTTAACGAACAACTTGTCAGTGGAAAAGTTACCGGAAATATTACACCCTATTCCCCCAGAAAAATACCAAACCATACACCCATATCTCCCAGAGAACATCCACGGCTAATTTTCCGTCAAAATCAACTGCCAGAATTACGAGAAAAAGCCAAAACTCCTACAGGCAAAGCTATTCTAGCTCAACTTGAAAACTCTCTGCAGCAAAAAATCTATTACGAAGCATTTGTCCCCAATGGTGGATATCATGCAGCAGGCCATTGTTTCCTCTCCCTCTTAAACGATGACCCGCAAGCAGCAGAAACAGCATGGCAAATAGTAGAAAAATCCCTGAATAATCCTGGCCCACGATTATTGGAACACGCCCCTATTGTGGCAGGTGTAGCCCTAGCTTACGACCTCTGTTATAACGCCTGGGATGAGCAACGAGTCCAAAAAATTACAGACTGGTTAGCACAACAGACCAAAATATTAATTGCAGGTACTCGTGGCAAAGGTTGGAATGCTTATGCTTGGAGTAATTGGAGTGGAAGAGCGCGGAGTGCTGCGGGTTTGGCAGCATTAGCTATTTTATCTGAACCGGAACAGTTTTTTTCAGAACCCACTGATGTGAGACAACTGTTGAAAATTGCTGAAAGGAATATTGAGCGTTATCTGGATACTGCGGTAGGCGATCGCTCTTTTGGTACTGAAGGAGACCTCTATGCGATAGAACCTTGGATATTAGCACTTTTACCATTTTTCCAAGCTTATGAAAATGTTTTTGGCAAAGATTTTGTCGAAGATTCGAGTGTAGAATGGTTTCTACCTCATTATGTGATGCGGATAGTAGGGGAGGATGGTGAAATATTAGTACCTACTTATGGTCGTCATCGCCTAGCACCAGTAAAGTCTCTTTTTTCTCTTGGTTGGAATAGCGTACCAGAAAAATTTTTACCGGGGGTGATGTGGTTTTTCGATCGTCATTTTGGTTGGGAAGGCGATCGCTCTTTTGCCATCAACAAACCCCATGAAGCTGCTTTTATTCTGGAAGCATATTCTGAGAATCTAATAAACACTGCCGATAAAAGTCTTATCAAAAGGTTGTTAAATCTTAATTTCCTCACAGGTTTAAGACCAAAAAATCCAGCCAAGGTATTTGAGCGGGTGTTGGTAGATAAAGAAAAAGGGTTTTATCTGTTTCGTAACCAATGGAAAGATAAAAATGATTTTGTGGCAAGTATTTATTTGAAACAGCAACCTTTGAGAGGTTCCTGGTCATTTCCAGAGGCAGGTGGTTTCCGAATCTGGGGTTTGGGTGGACGTTGGGCAAGTGCTGGTCCAGATGATAATCAAAGGGAGGATGAAAATGTGGTACTTGTAGGAGAGATGGCTGCACGGGGAGCTGCTCAACCGATGTTTTTTGAGGGGGAGACAGATGGATCGGGGGTGGTGAGTATGAATATGGATGATGTGTTTGAAAATAATAATTTTGAGTCGTTGCGGTCTTTTGCTGTTGACTACAGTGGGGTGTCGGGTGCGCCTGGTTTGTTTGTGGTGGTGGATAGGTTTACTGGGGATGCGCCGGAAAAAGTTTGGCTGATGCACACTCAGGAGCAGGTGGTGCTTGAGGATAATAGTTTTATGTTAAAAGCTGATTCTGGAGCAACGATGAGAGGAACTTTTGTTACACCTGGGGAGATGAAGCTTGATATTGAGGAAACAAAGAGAGGTAGGAAGATATTAGCAAGTGGGGGTGATAATTTTTTTGTGGTGATGACTGTGCAAAATGGTATTGCGCCGGAGGTAGAGATTTTGAGTAGTGGTTTGGATGCTGAGGTTAGGGTTGGGGAGAGAATAATTATGTTTAGGGATGATAAAATTATTCTGCAAAAGTAATTCAAATCCTCAAAGTATTGCTATCTTTTGCCAGTATTATTTTACAGCGGTTTTCATATCAATAAACCACAATGATACTAACTCCTAACTCCTAACTCCTAACTTTTAACTCCTGACTCCGTACGGACGTTGCATGCAACGTCCCTAACTCCTGACTCCTGACTCCTGACTCCTGACTCCTAACAATGAGTTTAGTGGTCTACTCAAATGAAAAGCGCTGTATTGTGGGTAAAACTAAACCTTGTGAGGATAAAGCAGAATTAATAAAACATACGACTAATTCAGGAAACCATGATGAATAAAATAGCATTAGCTCTAGCTACATTATCCATTATCATACTAAATAATCCAACTATTGCCAGTGCCTTTACTACATCTATAAAACCTAATACCTTGGTTCAAAAATAGACACCAGAATATTTAGCTGCTCAAGCATTATATTACGCATAAAATGCTTCGATTTTCAACAACTATCCTGAATATCAAAAACAATTGAAAAAGGCTAAAAATTTAATTTCATCACTACCAAATTCTGAAGCCAAAAAGAAGTTAAAACGCGCTTTAGATATTCATCTTGTTGTTGAAGATTTATCTGATTGTGACGATAATGAGCCAGACTTAGAAACACAAAACAAGTGTACTAGAAAAAAACTCTCAAAAATCACCGATATTTCACGTTTTGCTGCTCAAACAGTTACACAATTAGAAGAAGAACTTCCTATTGACATTAGTTTTATAAGAATACGACCAAGATTAATACAAGACGCTATAAATTGGCGTAAATTTGTATTACCTGAAATTTAAAACTTTGCATCTCAGTTAATAAGGAAGAAGCAAGAAGGAAGAAGTAAGAAGAAAAGTTTAAATTTTCACACTTTACTTTCAAATTTTATAGCAATTTCTTATTTAATAAAGTCAACCTTAATTCGTATATCTATGCAAAAAATCTATGTCGTACCTTCCCTACTCCCTATTACCTAAAAAAACAAAATGATTAAAATTCTCCATCTTTCTGACATTCATATTGGCAGTGGTTTTTCCCACGGTCGTATCAATCCAGAAACAGGTTTAAACACTCGCCTCGAAGACTTTATTTCTAGTCTAAAACTTTGTATAGATAGAGCAATTTCCGAACCAGTAGATTTAGTTTTATTCGGAGGAGATGCTTTCCCAGATGCTACTCCCGCACCATATATAAAACAAGCTTTTTCTAGAGAATTACGTCGTTTAGTAGATGCTCAGATTCCCACAGTATTATTAGTAGGAAATCACGACCAACATTCTCAAGGTCAAGGAGGAGCAAGTTTAGGAATTTATCGGACTTTAGGTGTGCCGGGAGTTGTGGTAGGCGATCGCTTAGAAACTCATAAAATTTATACTCAAAACGGTGCTATTCAAATTATTACTTTACCTTGGTTAACTGCTTCTAATTTAATGACAAAATCAGAGACGGAAGGTAAATCTATGAGTCAAGTAAATGAGTCATTAATTGAAAAATTGCGGTTAGTATTAGAAGCAGAAATTAGGAAATTAAACCCAGAAATTCCCACC
>JBCDJM010000357.1:0-7061 GCA_038747755.1 Cyanobacteria bacterium P01_H01_bin.35 | reverse complement strand
TATTTATTCAATGAAAGATTTCAAATAAATCATATATCTGATGAAAAATAAGAACGAAAATTTAGATTAAACCTCCTGCTCGGAGTTATGGAAAAAATTTATATAATTTCTGGAAATACTTGATGAGGATTTCCACTATTATAGAAAATTTATGTTGAGCAATGGCAGATAACACCTAATACCTACTACAATAAAAGTTGTAAAATTTCAACAGGTAAAATTTTGCCTGAATAGACTGAACATTAAAACTAAAAAACCTAAAGTTATAATTGATTATGTCTGCAAAAAAACTCACAGGTAACGAAATTCGCCAAAAGTTTCTCGACTTTTACGCACAACGGGAACACCCTATTTTACCCAGTGCATCTCTAGTTCCCGAAGACCCTACTGTCTTACTGACTATTGCGGGAATGTTACCATTTAAACCGATATTTCTCGGACAACAACCCCGGAAATATCCCCGCGCCACTACTTCCCAAAAATGTATCCGTACCAACGATATTGAAAATGTTGGTCGCACTGCCAGACATCAGACTTTTTTTGAGATGTTGGGTAACTTCAGTTTTGGGGACTATTTTAAACCAGAAGCGATCGCCTTCGCTTGGGAACTTTCTACAAAAGTCTTCGGTTTACCACCAGAGCGTTTAGTTGTCAGCGTCTTCCGAGAGGATGATGAAGCATTTGCAATTTGGCGCGACAAAATTGGTATTCCTGCACATCGCATTCAACGGATGGGAGAAGAAGATAATTTTTGGGCATCAGGTCCAACAGGCCCCTGCGGTCCGTGTTCGGAAATTTATTATGATTTTCATCCAGAATTAGGAGATGATAACATTGACTTGGAAGACGACAGCAGGTTTATCGAGTTTTATAATCTGGTGTTTATGCAATATAACCGCGATGCAGAGGGAAATTTGACTCCACTGCAAAACAGAAATATTGATACGGGAATGGGGTTAGAAAGGATGGCGCAAATATTACAAAAAGTGCCGAATAATTATGAAACTGACTTAATTTTTCCGATCATTAAAACTGCTGCGGATATTGCTGGTATCGACTATGCAAAAAGTAAGGATAAAACGAAAGTTTCTCTCAAAGTTATTGGGGATCATGTACGAGCAGTTAGTCATTTAATTGCTGATGGTGTCACCGCATCTAATGTTGGCAGGGGTTATATTTTGCGACGGCTAATTCGACGAGTCGTGCGTCATGGACGTTTGATTGAAATTTATGGAGAATTTACCTCAAAAATTGCTGAGACAGCGATCGCTCTTTCTGAGGATGTTTACCCAAATCTTCGGGAACGGGAAACTGTTATTAAAGCTGAGTTGGAACGGGAAGAGTCGCGCTTCTTGAAAACATTGGAGCGGGGTGAGAAATTGTTGGCAGAAGTTATGGCAAAACCGGAAACTCAGAAAACCAAACAAATTTCTGGGGAAGATGCTTTCAAATTGTACGATACTTATGGTTTTCCATTGGAGTTGACTCAGGAAATAGCTGAAGAAAATGGTTTGACTGTCGATGTGAAAGGGTTTGAGTCAGAAATGGAACAGGCGAAAATTATCGCTCAGTTAGCACACGAAACTATTGACTTGACTGCGGAGGGTGGAGTCAAATTAGATGTTGACAAAACGGAATTTTTAGGATATACAGATTTGACTTCCCCAGCACAGGTGATGGCGTTGGTAGCGAATGGGGAACAGGTTGAATATGCTGAAACGGCTACTCAAGTGCAAATTGTACTAGATCAAACTCCTTTTTATGCTGAGTCTGGAGGTCAAATCGGCGATCGCGGTTATCTGACTGGGGATAATGTGGTAGTGCGGATAGAGGATGTGCAGAAACAGAATAATATTTTTGTGCATTTTGGTTCCGTGGAAAAGGGAACGTTAGAGTTAGGAACTACGGTAAATGCTGAAATAGATGGTACTTGTCGCCGTCGAGCGCAGGCAAATCATACGGCAACTCATTTGTTACAAGCAGCGTTGCGATCTCTGGTAGATTCGTCTATTTCTCAAGCGGGTTCCTTGGTATCTTTTGACCGTTTGCGGTTTGATTTTAATTGTCCGCGCGGGTTGAAACCAGAGGAAGTGGAGCAAGTAGAAGCTCAGGTAAATAGTTGGATAGCGGAAGCACATCCGGCAACCGTTGAGGAAATGCCATTGGAAGTAGCAAAAGCAAAAGGAGCAGTTGCTATGTTTGGAGAAAAATATGCCGATGTGGTGCGGGTAGTTGACTATCCGGGAGTGTCGATGGAATTATGTGGGGGAACTCATGTAACTAATACGGCAGAAATTGGCGTGTTTAAAATTATTTCTGAAGCTGGTATTTCCTCTGGGGTGCGCCGTATTGAAGCGGTGGCAGGTTTAGCAGTTTTAGATTATTTGAACGTCCGGGATACTGTGGTGAAAGAATTGAGCGATCGCTTTAAGGCAAAACCGGAGGAGTTATCGGAGCGGGTGAGTAACTTGCAACAGGAGTTGAAGGAGTCGCAGAAACAGTTGGAGGCGTTGAAAGGGGAGTTAGCAGTAGCGAAGTCCGATCAGTTGTTAGGGAATGCTGAGACTGTCGGTGAGTTTCAGATATTGGTAGCGGAAATGCCTGGAGTTGATGCGGAGGCGTTGAAGACAGCAGCAGAGAGGTTGCAACAAAAGTTGGGCGAGAGTGCTGTGGTATTGGGTTCCGCGTCTGAAGGGAAAGTTAGTTTAGTTGCTGCCTTTAGTAAGTCCGTGAATGGTAAAGGTTTGCAAGCAGGAAAATTTATTGGCGGGATAGCGAAAATATGTGGAGGCGGTGGCGGTGGCCGTCCGAACTTGGCGCAAGCAGGGGGGCGCGATCCGAGTAAGTTGAAAGAGGCGTTGGAGAGTGCGAGGGAGCAGTTAGTTGATGGGTTAAAGTAGGTTTTTTGGGTGGGCTTTTTTGCTCACTATTTGTAGGTTGGATTTCGTTTCCTCAACCCAACATAACCTAGTATAGCTGAAGTCAAAAGTGACTAAATTTGAGAGGATCGAAAATGTCCTAATAGTAACGGCGACTGCTATATATAAACATTTTTGTTGGGTTGCGCTTTCGCTTAACCCAACCTACAACTGGCAAAAAAAACAATGATATGATATTTATAAAAATTTTTGATCCGCTATAATTGCAACCCGCAGAAACATTATAGATATTGGTAGATGAACCGTTGGTATCAGAATATTTTAAAACCCTTAAAAAGTCATAGTTGGGTTCAGTATAAATCTTCTTTTAGCCAAGTTTCCTTTCTATTCTGGAAGAGGCGAACAGTCATTAAAGTGACCGATCAACCCTTCTCCAACTGCTTTTGTAACTCCAGCAGCCACTGCTGATTTGGCTGCCCATCCTACAACAGGGACAAAATCAAGAATGGAATGAGCAACCTTACTCCCAATAAGCGGAGCAGCAATTGTTGTAAATACTGCAGTTGCTTCCGTTTTTTTCATATCAACACCAAAGATCGATCCAACTTGCATAACCATTGAGACATCCCCTGCTGTCATTGCATAGTGTGAACCTGGAATCCAAGCCACTGCTGCAAATCCTGCTGCCCACTGATTAATTCGTGAACGAGCCAGTCTTCTTGCTTCTGATTTACTGTATGCTGCCATATTTAGCTGCTACCCTTTTTTAAGTTTGGTTTCCCCTTCAATTTTATTTCCTAATTTTTAGCTTTGCCAACTCTTAACAAGTACATTTAGTACCCAATTTTATCACTTTTTTGAACCAATTTAGTATATTTGGTATATTTAGTTGAAAAAGTATATTTGACAGGATATACTGGACTAAATATTTATTAGTATCTACCTATGAATAGCGTTGAAGATGTCTTAAATTGGGCTGATAAAATCTTTAATCAAACAGGTGAAGAACTAACACCTATTCAGAAAAAAATACTAGAAGGTGCTTGGAAAGGAAAAAAACATCGTGAAATAGCTGAAGAACTTCATTGCAGTGAATCTCAGGTGAAAAAAGAAGCTGCTAAATTATGGAAAAAACTAGCTAAAGAATTAGGAGAAGACCTCAAGAAAAAAAATTTTCGTTATATGGTAGAGGAAAAATATAGCCCATCCAAAAATTCACGGTTATATCAGTGTTTATTACAACATAACAATGTTAATATTGGCGATCAATTCATACAAACTATAGAAGATAAAAAAAGGCGATCGCCATCTTCTCCTGATACTACTCAAAACAAAAATAAATCTCCCATAATTAATCTAAAAGATGCACCGAAATTAACTTGCAATTCTCATCGCGCATCAAAAATATCTACCCTCAAACAATGGATATTAGAAAGCAACATCCATTTAATAACAATATATGGATTAAGTGGAATAGGAAAAAGCGCCCTTATTCTTAAACTTGTGGAAGAAATTAACACGGAATTCGACTACATTATTTGGAAAACCCTTGATGATGCTCCTCAACTTTCAACTCTAAAAATCGAGCTTAAACAATTTTTTTCCCAATTCCAAACTACACAATTATCTACAATTATTGATTATTTTCGTGCTTATCGTTGCCTAGTCATTCTTGATGATGTAGAAAATATTTTTCAAAGCGGTGAACTAGCAGGTAACTACTTACCAGACTATAAAAACTACAGCAAATTTTTTAAACAAATTGCCACTTCATCTCATCAAAGTTGTCTAATCCTCATCAGTTGGGAAAAACCAAGAGAAATCGCTGTATTAGAAACAGAAAATTATCCAATAAAAACCTTACATCTGAAAGGACTAGAACAAGAAGAAGCTACAAAATTTTTGACACAAAAAAAATTCACAGATGAGAAAAACTTGTCAGAATTAATAAGTATTTATCAAGGTCATCCTACCTGGTTAAATATTATCGCTGCAACAATTATGGAAATATACGATTCTAGCGTTTCCGATTTTTTAGCCGAGCAAAATGAGATTTATTTAGGTGACTTAGAAACAATTTTAGAATCTCACTTCGAGCGTTTATCTTTATTAGAAAAAAAATTAACTTACTGGTTAGCAGCTCAAAATGAACCAGTACATATTTCTCAACGACCTACTAATAATGAATTATCCAAATCAGAATTTTTACAAGCAATCCAATCTTTATGTAGACGTAGCTTAGTGGAAAAAAAAGAATTAGAAAAGCAATCTGTATTTCAGATTAATCCTGTATTTAAACAATATCTTATTACAAAGCAGAAATAGTAATTAATGGGTAATGACAAATCTATTGATAAATATGAAAAAGTAGAAGCGATCGCCAATCTTATTTCCTACTCTCAAACTAAGATTTAATATCCCGCCAATTTTGAGCATATTCTCCCACAAATATTTTCAAATGTTTGATATTAGTAGTAGCAACATATATTCCTTGGCCAGGAGCTTCTTGACGGAGAATATTCCATTGAGCAGAAATAATCATATCCGCGTCAATGTTTTTATCATCAGTTGTTGGAATATGATTTTGACGTGCCTCAGCCCAAAATTCAGCAGCTTTGTTCATAACTTCTGTTTTAAGTGGCAAAAATCTAACCACATTCTTGAGACTATCTAGTATTTCTACACCCTCACTTTTAATCCGAATTAACTCTCGTCTAACCTCATAATCAGAAATTTCTGAAGTTGTTACTGCTACACTTTTAGCTAATAACCGATAGAACCATTCATTACATTGAAAAACTTCACTATCTTCCATTTCGGAATTATCTCTAATAGGACTAGCAAGTAAAGCAAGCACTCCTGAATCTAAAATTACAATCATAATGATAAATCTTTCCCGTTGTACTTTCTTTTAATTTCTTCCATTCTTGCTTTTGCCCAAGCCATAGCAGGTTTATTTTTCTCTAATTGCTCTTCAGGAGTCCGCCCTAAATTCAAATATGGCAATAAAATTCCTTTCTCTGAATTATCTATTTCTGTTGCCTTATTTAACAAATATTGACCTTTCTCCCATAACTTAGAAGTAGATTTTGATTTTCTCAATTCAATTGCTCTAGCTACAGCTTTTGGAATTATCGAAAAAGACTTTTGATACTTACAAAATAAATCTTCTTTTTGTTGTAGGGAAGGCAAAATTAATCTGAATCTAATTAACAAACCTTGCCATCCGTTACATTTAGAGCTTGCTTGAGTAAAACCATAAGCTATTTTTCTAAAATATTGACGACTTTCATCTGAAAAAATATCCCAACAATACTCAATACCAGCAGCCAATTTCTCTATCTTATCCACATACTTATTTATATCTGTAGGGATATCATTTTTAAATTCAACTTCTGTATTAATTGCCTCCAAATATTTTCTTGTACCCCCCATCATTTCCTTTAAAGTTTCCTCTACACTTTGACCTTTAAGGGCAGCAACTTCTCGAAAAAACTCCTCTGTTTCATCAGTTAATGAATTAGGGGAAATACAATTGTCTAAAAACGATTTTACTTTCTCAATATTGTCTTCCGTCCGTTTAAGAGCTTCTGTTTCTTGCTGTGAGGTTAGTCCATTAAGCATTTTATTTTTCTCCTTCAAAAAGGCTAAACTATGATTATTCTATTTTATATCGCTGTTGCCAGAAATTACAATATTTTAAAAAATGTATTGATATCTCTTAAGAATACTATAGACATTACTTAATTGAAATTTGGAACAAGTCAATTATAGAGTTAGCTGAACTTAGAGAAGCTACAGCTAAAATGTTAAATAGAGCAGTTTTATTTCTTGGTTTTGCAGCTATTCTATCAGCAATTGATGTTATATTAGCATCAATAGTTGAATAAATTGCTTCTAGTCAAATCCTAAACCTCAATAAATTTTTCTTAGTTAGCTAAAGAAACTATTGTCTGTTAAAATATATCTATTATTTGTATGTCAAAATTAGTTATGTCTAAAACATCTACAATTACAGAACACATTGAAATTAGTCCAGGGATTTGTGGTGGAAAACCTCGGATTGCTGGGCATCGAATTAGAGTAGAAGATATTGTTATTTGCCATGAAAAAATGGGTCTTTCACCAGATGAAATTGTCTCTCAATATCCTAGTATTACTTTAGCTGATGTTTATGCTGCT
>JBCDJM010000356.1:0-7063 GCA_038747755.1 Cyanobacteria bacterium P01_H01_bin.35 | reverse complement strand
GCAACGTCCCTACCGAGTCAGTATGATTGTGGTTTATTCATCATTAAACCGCTGTAAGGCTCCAGGGGAGCAGGGGAGCAGGGGAGCAGGGAGTAGCGGAGAATTTTCCATCCTTTACCCATGATTTTCCCCTTTCTTCATCCCTTAATAATTTTGGTGTGGCAATTGATTTTTCAGACATTCTGTTGATTTGACCTAGATTCTTTGGGAGCTTTATTAGGGTAATGATGTCCCCAATTCTCCTGAATCTATTATTTATTTAACTTTGAAACAGCCCTGCGGAGGGAAGGGGGGAAGGTAGGGGCGGGTTTAGCCGAAAACATTATTAATATTGACCAATAAATTAAATAAACCCGCCACCCAACCAAAAACATTGATATTTCCCCATAAGTTAAATAAACCCGCCCCGAAAACCAACGGAAGGTAGGGGCGGGTTTAGCCGAAAACATTGATATTTCCCCATAAATTAAATAAACCCGCCACCCAGCCAAAAACATTGATATTTCGCCATAAATTATAGCGGTTTTGACAAAGGTAGACTACAAAACTTCTTCCTTCTCTCCTAGATAACTCAAGCCTTCTTCCTTAAAACTCAAATCTCTGTACTCTAAAAAACATGAAAACTGCTATAAATAAACCCGCCCCGAAAACCAACGGAAGGTAGGGGCGGGTTTAGCTAAACCTTTGAAGCGATCTCGATGTCCCCTGATGAACCCGCCCCTACAATTCAATTTTTTTAACGTTTAAGATTCATACCGCTTCATTCAGTATAAAAAATGTTTCATCTTCAGCCCATATACAAATCTTTCTCAATTCTCTTCCCTCCTAACTTCTAGCTCCTAACTCCTGACTCCTGACTCCTAACTCCTCTACTCTAGCAAAGAATTCCTGCAATGCTGCTATATAGCGATCGCTCTCTACTTGACTGAGATCATTATGCCCAGCATTTGGTATCAACAGCAGTTTTTTTGGTTCAGGTGCAGCAGCAAATAATTTTTCACTCATGATTACAGGTATAGTTTTATCATTCATACCATGAATAAAAAAGACTGGCATTTGCAATGATTTCACTTTATTAATAAAATCAAATTTTTGAGTTATTAGTAATTTTAGGGGAAATATCTGGATTTTGCGTCTGTATTGAGCCATGTCTTTAATAGAAGTAAAGCAACCTTCAGCTATTAAGCCTGCTGCTTTTGGTTGTTGTAAGCAGAGATTAACAGCGATCGCTCCTCCAAGAGAATATCCATAAATAAAAATTTCTTCTGGTGAAAAGCTTTTTTCTTCAGTTAAATAATTCCAAGCTATTGCAGCATCTTCATAAACTGTTGCTTCTGTAGGAAATTTCCCTTTACTATTACCGTATCCCCGATAATCAATCATAAATACTGAAAATCCTAATTGATATAGTTTAGCTACGCGATCGAGATTGTAACTTTTTTCCTGAGCTGCCATGTTACCACTGGTACCATGTAGGAAGAGAATTACTCCTGCGTTGGGTTGAGTTTGCGGAATCCACCAACCAGATATTTTTTCTGTCTGGTTACGAGAAGTTGGTACTGATAACCAAATTTCTTCATAAGGAAGGTTAAAAGTACCAGGAGTACCTAAAACCAATGATTTAGGTTCAAATATCAATCGGTTTTGCATTAATCTTAGCAACATAAAACCAAAGATATAAATAGTTGCTAAACCTATTAATGGGAATGTTAAGGAAGTCTGAAAAATAGTCATTATTAGAAGTTAATTTTTTATCTACAACAAAGTGGTATGTATCTAGCTCTATTCGCCAGAATTAAAATTAATACTGAATATTTACGGAAAAATCAAGGTATAAATTCTTCTATTTCAAGAGAAAAAGCGGTCGTTAGCGGAGCTTCCCGTAGGATGGGATGGCGTTAGCGGAGCGGCTCTGTCAAGAGCGGGTTTCCTTCCCTCCGGGACGCTACGCGAACGCCATATCCAATCGACCAAGAGAAAAGTGCTAGGATATTTCCTTATATTCAATTCCGTTACGGTTTTCCTTGAGGTAATTATCCATTATCTATTATCAATTATCAATTAATGATTATAGGACTTACGCAAAGAAATCAGGTTGCTACGAACAAACCTAGTTTCTGGATTTTGGTGCATAGGTTGTGTGATTATTTTTGTCACCTTATCATTATAATTTTCCTCTGTTCGTATATAGATAACAATACTCAACTATGACAGTATTTTTAATGTCATATAGCAGATTTCACTAAGCGTGAGGTACACCTGCGCGAGCTTTCCGGCTCCCACTGATAAAATTTAATTATCAATATCTGTACCTCACTAGCTTGGGAAATGCTATATAGCAATTCTTAAATTTATAAGATAGACAAGTTGTGGATTTTAGGGAAAAGGGCATCAGAAAGAGAAAAAAATACTGTACCTTATTATAGCGATTGATGTTTGCCACAAATAAGTTTTAGGTTTTATACCAATTCCCATGCATTAATGCTATACTTGGGGGACACTTCAACTATTAAGTAATTAGCACTAGCTAAATAAATTTTTTACTAATTTTAGCTATGTTAATATGAATTTTTCTTATTTTTCCTTCTCCCCCACTCCCCTACTCCTTTACTCCCCTGCTCAATGAAGCGTAGAAAAGTTTTTGAGAAATGGTATTAGATAGTATATAGTTCGGTAGTCAGTAAATCTTTATGTTGCCAGCATCGGAAATTACAGCTTATTAAGTAGAGCGGAAATTATTTTACCTACCTATTTAACTTAAGCACTAAATATACAATTAATTTTGTAGGATTACTTCTACATTTTTGATTGGAAAATGTATAATTTCTGCAATGTCTAATAATTAAGA
The DNA here is from genome assembly GCA_038747755.1 of Cyanobacteria bacterium P01_H01_bin.35. Lineage (GTDB taxonomy): Bacteria > Cyanobacteriota > Cyanobacteriia > Cyanobacteriales > Microcoleaceae > Trichodesmium. The sequence continues at coordinate 4,215 of JBCDJM010000356.1, read as the reverse complement.
TTTTGTTGTTTTCTCTAGTTTCTTTACAGCACGAATTAAACGAATAAAATATGGTCTGACAATATCTCTATTTAGTTCTTGCAACCTAGTTATTTTGGCTTGTAATTGTTCTATTTCATTTGGCATTAATGTATTGTTTGTTGATTGTAAATTATCTTCTTGATTTTGCTGTAAATTTGTAGCTGAATCTTTTAATGATTGTAGTTCTTCTTCAATATCTGAAAATTTAATATTTATTGCTTCCCAGTCTTCTTTTGTAATTGTATTGTATTCAAGGCTTGATTTATTTTGATATAAATTTTGAGATGATTCTGGAGTTTGTTCAGTAATTGTTTTTGCTAGTTCGTCTAATTGCTCAACAACTGAATTCATGTCTATTCTTAATTCTTCATGCTCCTGTTTTGTCTGTTTTTGGATTTTTTGCTCAAATATTTTTCGATTAATTGTATTCAAAAATAATGCCAATGTTATTGGAGTTGCAGCCCACAAAATTTGTTCAAACAACCACGCCAAAACTGAACCAAAACCTGAAGCAAATAAAGCAATGTATTCTGCTATTTCTAGCCTCTTAAGCTGATTTTGGGGATTATTTAACACTGTTGATGATGTTTCCCTCTTTTCCATAAATCTAGATCCCCATAATATCCAACATCGTTAAATCATACATACTACAAATTTTTATTTTGATATTTTATCATAGTTTGTTGTTTAAAATCATGCCTTAACAATTATTCATATTCACTCAAAGTAGTTGAGTTTAATCAAACAAATAGTAATATAAGTAAAGGATATTTCCGATGTGATAGTAACAAGTAATACTATTTCAATAACCATCAGCATTCAGCAATAAGACCCGAATTTTTTAGTAAAATTTAATTCGGGCTGCTTCAGACTCTGCTATTAAGAACTGGGGTTTTAATAAAGCTTTTATGTAAAAAAAAAGCAATAACTGAAGTTCCCACTTCCTCTAGGGGAGGCTAGCTGATAGTTGATGGCTGACGGCTAAATTCTTATCAACAACCAGAGTCAAATTACATAAATATGCAAAAATAAAATTAACATAGGTTTAAAATTTATTGAAAATTTTGATAGTAGTTTTACTCTCTAGCTAGATTATCAAGAAACTTTGTTGATTTGATTACCAAGTAAAAATTTTATCTAACAAATTACACGACAATTACACATGATGACTAAAACTGAAATACAAACACCAGAATTATCCCAATTAGAATATTTGCCTTATATTGATTCAGAAGGGAATTTACCATTATTATTACAAGGAAAAATTGGTGTTTATGGAATTTTTAACCAGGAAAAAGAACTACTATTTGTCGGTTATTCTCGTGATGTGTATCAGAGTATTAAACAACATTTAGTCCGTCAACCTAATAGTTGCTATTGGCTAAAAGTAGAAACTATTGAGCGACCAAATCGTAGTATCTTGGAAGGTATAAAAGCAGCTTGGATTAATGAAAATGGCTCCCTACCCATTGGCAATGGTACAGCAGAACCAAAATGGAATCAAGCAATAGATGCTAAACAAGAAATGACTGAATCAGAAAAAGTACAGTATCAAGATACATTAGTTGATGAAGTTGCCAAAGAAAAACTACTCAAAAATATAGCGAGGCGAGTTGAAGCTAATATTGTAGAGGTATTAAAAACCAGAGGTTTACAAGAAAATATTCGTTTTAATCCGAAGCTTAAAACCAGTGGTTTATTAGATTTAAAATAGTTAACTAAAGAAGAATATCGTAGGGTTTTTGTCTGCCCAAACCAAATTAAAATGGGATAAAAATACCAAAATCCTACAGTTTTTTTTAAATAATTTACTATTGCATTGTCAAAATTTTGAGGCTATCAAATCTTAACTTTTGAATTTTGAATTTTGAATTTTGAGGCTATAAAATCTTACTTTTGAATTTTGAATTTTGAATTTTAACTTCAGTTTCCCTACTCCCTAAATTATGAAAATAGCTACTTGGAATGTCAATTCAATTCGCACTCGCCAAGAACAAGTTATTGACTGGTTAAAAATAAATTCTGTTGACATTCTCTGTTTACAAGAAACTAAAGTTATTGACCAAGATTTTCCGCGCTCGCCTTTTGAAGAATTAGGTTATCATACTTATATTTCTGGTCAGAAATCTTACAATGGTGTGGCAATTTTTAGTCGTTCCCCAATGCAAGATGTTAGTAGTGGGTTTGCTCCTATTTTAGGTGATGATAAAGTGGGAGATTTTGACATACAAAAACGCTTAATTACTGGAGTAATAAATGATGTTCGTATTCTGAATCTTTATGTTCCTAATGGTGCTAGTGTTGGTAGTGAAAAATATGATTATAAACTTGATTGGTTAAAGCTGTTGCAAGAATATGTACAAATAGTTCTTGACAGATTGCCAAATTTATGTATTTGTGGCGATTTTAATATTGTCCCAGAAGACCGAGATATTCACGATCCAGAAGGTTGTAAAAATTCTGTGGGATTATCTGATGCGGAACGTCAAGCTTTACAAGAAATTCTTAAGTTAGGATTAGTGGATGCTTTTCGCCAGTTTACCAGCGAAGGTGGTCATTATAGTTGGTGGGATTATAGAGCAGCAGGTTTTCGCCGTAATCGTGGTTGGCGTATTGACCATCATTATCTAAGTTTACCTTTATCTCAAAAAGCAACCAGTTGTATAATCGATAAGTCTCCAAGAGAGTTAACAAAACCTAGTGATCATGCACCAGTTATTTTGGAATTTTAAAGGAAGGAATTTCAAAATTAAAAAGTCAAAAGTCAAAAGTCAAAAGTAAGAATTAAAGAAAGTCAAAAGTTAAACAGGACTTACGCAAAGGTACTATATATAGAGTTTGAAAGCTATGTGTATGGTATCTGTGTAATACCAATTCTCAAAAACTTTGCTATACTTGAGTTTTATATTTCTAAATACTATTTATTGAGGTAATTTTATTGTTAACTAAGCTCTATGATTTTTCTAGTGATTTTTACCGACTTCCAAGTATAGCTTTAATGCCTGAGAAACAGTATAAGTTCTGTTGAAGTTAGTAGGGTGGGTAAACATCAGGAAATTCAAAAGTTAAAGCTAGTAGGGTGAGCAACCATAGAGGAATAGAAACTAACCAAACATACTAAATATTAAGCACCCTAGCTTTCTTAATCTTTTGGGGATAATTTTTGATAACTCATAACTAAAATGATGGTTTTTATTCCGTAAATTTTTAGATTAAACTATTAATATATAACCAAAAGTAATTATGTTTTTAGTAACAGGAGCAACCGGAGGATTAGGTCGCAGAATTATTAGGATATTGACAGAAAAAGAAATGTCAGTCCGTGCTTTTGTTAGACTAAATTCTAGCTATTCTGAATTAGAAAATTTTAGAGCGGAAATTTTTATCGGCGACTTAAAAATAGATAAGGATATTGATAAAGCTTGTCAAGGAATTGAATATGTTATTAGTGCCCACGGTGGTGCAGGTGATGTTCAAGCAGTTGACTACCGAGCTAATATTGAACTGATAGATTGTGCGGTGAAAATTGGTGTTAAACACTTTGTATTTATTTCTGTTTTAGGAGCTAACCGTGGATATGAAGATTCACCAACCTTTAAGGCAAAAAAAGAGGTAGAAAAATATCTCAAAGCTAGTGGATTGAATTATACTATTTTACAGCCTTCTGGTTTTGCTTCTAATCTTTTAGCACTGGCAGAAAGATTTAGAGATACAGGAATTTATCTACTTATTGGAGAGTCGAAAAATCGTACTTCAATAGTTAGTACAGATGACTTGGCAAAAATTGCTGTGGATTCTGTTTTTGTAGAAGCTGCTTGTAATCAAATTTTGCCTGTGGGCGGACCAGAAATTATTTCTAGAGGAGAAATTTCTCAGATATTTAGTAGGATTTTTAATCGGGAACCTATAGTTATTAATCCACCTTTGTTTGTCTTTGATGGATTACGGAATGCTCTGGGATTATTTAATCCAGAACTACAAAAAACTTTGGGTACTTTAAGGGTATTATTGGCGAATGAATTTTTCTGCACTTCAGAAGAAATTGAAAATTTGGAGAGAATATTTGATATGAAAATGGAATCTGTAGAAAGTTATATTCATCGGAAAATGGGAAGTTAAAGAATTTAGAATTTAGAATTCAGAATTTAGAATTACCTCTTCTTATAAATAAAGGGGATTAAGCAAAATAATTTT
>JBCDJM010000355.1:0-7102 GCA_038747755.1 Cyanobacteria bacterium P01_H01_bin.35 | reverse complement strand
GCTGTCCCTTAGTGGGCTGGACTTTCACCAGCATCCGTAACTCAGTTATCCAACAGGCTCTTCTTTGGTGGCCTCGCTTATTGCAGGCTCTTCCGCCGTGTCCTCGTTGAACCCTATTCATACCCCTCTGGTTTCTAGAGGCTCCTAATAGGAACGAGTCGCACAACCAATACCTATGTATTGAACCCTTTCAACTATGCTTAACTATTAGATGACTTATCACCGAGTAGTTGATCTTTCCAAGCTTGAATTTCTGCTGATAACTCCTGGCGATTAGAGGCACGAAGTAGATAACGATATACAAACCAGCCTGAATAGATAATACCAATTAACTCAAAAGTTGGAGCTAGTAGTGGAATATCATTTAATGATTCAACTACTGCAAACATTACCTTAAGGGTAATAATGACTGCCAGAATTACACCAAGAGTAATAATTGGCTTTTGATATTGTCCAAAAAAACCCGTAATAATTGCTGGCAGTTCTGATAATATTTCCAAGACTTGATTCTTGACATCTTGAAACCCATCGGACGTTTCTTCAGAATTTGGCACTTTAGCTAAAGAACCAGCTTCTGTAGGGTTTACTCCTACTTGCTGTTTAGTATCTTGCTTCTCTTCCATGATAATGCTCCTTTACTTAACTTAATAAATTAGTTATGACAAAGATTGAAGTTATCTAGGTCAATAGTCCAGAATTTTACAGGACATACCCACTTTACTTCTCAAGTTATCTTCAAACATAAGCCTAGGCCAGAGAAACCTGACATAGCAAGAATGATGATAGTATATAGATTTGGTATATATAGTTATTAATTACTAATTTCCACAAATCTTAAATAATCGCTTCAACTTGAATATTCACAATTTAGTTATGTTGAAATAATTATCAATATTTTCCTGAATCTTTGTGGTAAAATATTTGCCTAACTTTCAGGCCACGATCAAATATCAAATCTAGTTGAATACTAAATTATATAGTTGAGAGTAGGGGAGTAGGGGAGTAGGGGAGATTGAATATTGAAGTAATTTATAGAATTATAAACATAATATTCTGTAACCAGATTCTATATGAAGTAATATAGCAATCCTATTTGAGTCTACAGAGCAAGGGAATATAAATCTAAATGATACAAAAATTTCTGCTTTGTTGCCTACTGGTAACTGTTTTATCTAAGAAAACAAATAACCAAGCACTAGCTCTTCCTTTACGAAATAAAGATCCTTTGTCAGAAACTTTAGTCACTTTATCTCCAGCAGTTTCTAATCCTAAATCTAAACTTTCAGAAGTGCTAGAAACTGTGAATGAAATGGAGGACTCCCAAGCAAAAGCAATTTTACTCAATCAAATTGCTCTTAAATATATTGACTTAGGAGAGCTTGAACAAGTGAAAGAAATTCTGGCTAAATCTTTGGCAATTAGTAAAAATTTAGAAGAGCAGACAATACAAGTCAATTTGCTCGCTAATATTGCCAAGCAATATGCACAAATTGGGCAATTAGACAAGGCACAAAAGATATTAGAAGTAACATTAGAAATCGCTAATTCGGTTGAGGACAAGCTCACACAAGGACAATTATTGCTCGAAATTGCCCTGACATATCAAAGTCTTGGTTTAGAAGATTCATCACAAACTCTAATTTCCCAAAGTCAAACCCTAATTTCTGAAGCTCAAACAATTACACAAGAACCCCCACTTGTTGCTCAATATCCTTTTCAAAAAGAGCGGGTGGAATTTAGTCTTGGTTTTGCTGCTACTATTTCTTCTTTTCGAGACACTACCTGGAATTTAGGAACAAGTTCTAACCTTTATAAGCAATGGTCAAAATCAGATGTATCTATTGATAGCAATGTTTCTGTTTCTTTTGATAGTAGCAGAGCTGACGATGAGAAATATCGTCCTAGCAGTTTGAGCGCAGTATTATATCGCCGTCATTTTAATCAAGACTGGCATTTGGCAGCTAATTTATTCGTCTTAACGAATCAAGAATTATTGGCTGCCAAAAATGATAGTGAAGACTTGACAGTTGTTATCACTCCCACTATAGGAGCAGGATTAAACCTATGGCGTGGAGAAACTGCTAAGGAGTCTTGGGATGTTCAATTTCTCTTTAGTCCTCGTTATGAATATGATTACATTGACTTTGAAGAACGGCGGAATAGAGTTGATGCCACACTTGCTGTTGCTTTTATCGGAAAAGATGTGAAAATTGGCAGTGCAAATTTTAATCAAGTATTTATTTTTGGTCAGTCCTTAAGGGATAGTGAGAACTTTATTGGTACATACGATACTACATTTTCTATTCCCATTAGTAAAAGGTGGTCATTTACTAATCGGTTATTTCTGAGATTCAGAAATGAAACCATTTTTGAGGATAATCCTAAATGGAATTTTTATTATACAACTGGTTTAAACTTTAAGTTTTAAAATATCTATTGTTCATTAGATAAGAAATGGGCAGGATGTCGGTTCCACAAAACTTTTAACCTACATTCCGCATTTATGCAATGCAAATTTATAAATACTTTTTAACAGATTTATAGCAATTTGCACCCATGGTGAGGTACAGTAGTCGAAGCAAAGGACACGGACACATCAAAAGCTGAAAACCCAGACAAAGACAGATTTTTCCTTCTGCCCCCCCTTTCACGCCGGGGGTAGGGTGGATGCATAGATGGCTTTTGCTATACAGTTCAATCTCGATGTCTATTTCTTCTTCCGTACCCCCTACTGCCCGATGTATCTAATTAATTACAAAACTGCTGTAATATGAATAAAACTTTTAAACAAAACATCAAACTTATTATAATTGGCATTCTCAGTTTCACTTTAAGTTTAACTTGGTCTCCTCAAACTTTAGGACAAATTCCTTTATTTATTCCTGAAACTAATAGCCAAAATCCTCAACTTACATCTAACCCTTGGGACTTACATAGAGCTTTTCGTTGCGGTAAATTTTGGTGTAGTGAGGTTCATTTCATTGATGGTGACACAAACCAAAGATTAACAGCAGACTTAACCTTAGCTGCACCTCAAGACATCAATAGATCCAATGTAGAAATCATCCAACAATTAGAGCAGCGATCGCAATTAGTTATCCGAGTTTTTGAACGAATTATTAGCTCTATTATCGTTCGGCAAACAGAGTCAGAAGTTCCATATCGCCCAGATAGGGAATTTTGGCTACCTACAACAGAAAAAACCTTGCATCCTTTGACTCCTCAAGTAGAAGTCGGTAATGAAAATCAACAGACTGTTATCTATTTACCAGAGCAACCAGAATTAGGCATAACTGCACAAACTATTGTCACCATAACCGATCCAGATGTTAAAGCTAATGGAAAAAAAATTGAAGAATTAGCTGAAATTTGGCGTAACAACATTCATACCTCTTTCAGTTATATCCTCTGGGGACATGAATTATCTTTACAGCATCCTGGCTGGCGAGCCGAAATTTCTATTGCAATTATTTTGCTAGTATTGGCACTTATTTGCTTGAGTCATTTAATTCGCCATTTCCTGATCAAACAGAACAACCAATTGCGACAACAACTTAGTCAACTAACTGAAAGCATAGCGACTGAAACTGAGGCGAAGACTGTTATTGAACCCGAAGTTACCCCTAAAAATCTAGAAGAGAATATAAGTAACACAGAAGGACTCTCAGAGACAATAAAACCAGAAAAAGAGATAGCTAGGCAAGATAATATTTCAGGTCAACCTTCTATGGAAATTGCTCCACCCCCCTTGTCACAGAAAAATCCATTCAATTTTATTCTGGGTTTAGCTAAGAAAACTAAGTTACTAGCTTTGGAAACTTCTATTTCTCAGGCAAAGTTTTTTTTGCAACGTCAAAACCTGATTCAACAAAGACAAAATTTCGATCAGTTGTTTCTGAGACTAATGTTGATTGTTCAATTCTTGTTCCTATTTCTGGGGTTAATTGGAATTGTTTTTACATTTCGTCAAACCCGCTTTCTTTCAGTCTATCTCTTGGACCAAATGCTGGTTATAATTATTCTCTGGCTAGGGTTGAGCTTAATTGATAAATTAGGAGGTATTCTGATTGATTCTCTCCTCCATGGTTGGGCAAAAGAAGGACAACTTCTGTATCCGACATCTAATCGCTATACTCTCAGAGTTAATACTTATTCTAAGACATTCAAAAAAGCTATTACTTTTTTGACAATTTTCTTTGGTATTTACTTAAGTCTTTTCTTGCTTGGAGTTAATCTGGCGGTATTAGCTAGTGCGGGGGTTTTTGCTGTTGCTGTGGCTTTTCTTTCCCGCAGTATACTTGAAGACTTGCTTAATGGAATCTTGATTTTATCAAGCGATCGCTATGCTATTGGGGATGTAATTGATGTTGGTGGAGGAATGTCAGGAATGGTAGAAGATATTAATTTATTTATTACTTCTCTACGTAATTTAGACGGACAATTAATTGCTATTCCTAATCGTAGGATCGACTCTGTGATTAATATGACTAAATATTGGTCTAGGGTTAATTTTATGATTAAAATTGCTTGGAATGAAGATATCGATCGCGCAATTGAAGTAATGACTCAAGTAGCAAATCAAATGCAAAGTGAATCACAGTGGAGCGAATATTTTCTAGAACCTGTGGAACTTTTAGGCGTTGAAGAGGTATCCCATGAGGGGATTTTGATTCATTTGCTGATTAAAACTGCACCTGCAAAACATTGGCCAGTGGGTAGGGAATTTCGTCGGCGAGTCAAAAAAGCTCTTGATGAAGCCGGAATTTCCTTGGGTGTTCCTTATCATCATGTTTCTGTTATTGAGCCTTCCCAAGGAGATAATAATAATCGCAGATTAGTCAATTTTCAGTCAAAAACAGACTCTAATCCTGGGAAATTTTAAATTACCAGGACTTAAGCACGGAAGCTATTTGTAGGTGCAATTTCCTACGTAATGCTCCGCAAACATGAATTGCACCTACAAAAACCACAAAAGACAAGAATAGATATTCCACTCATAGCTATTGGTTGTGGCAGCCGATCTCTGTTTCAATTAACTTCAAAAATTCTGCAATTTGTTGACTTGATTTGAGGTGATAGACACACTTACTGTTTTGAGCTTGCTCAACATAATCTCGATATTTTGGAGTCAGATACTTGTGACATAACCAGAGATTACGGTAGCTATTCATAGAACTCTTTAATAGTGGACTACCTTCAGGCCACCCATCGGGAAGAACAAAAAAACCTGTTAAAAACCGTTTTGTCACCCACCAAAAGTGAAGGGGTAAAGGTAAGTCGATGTAAATCAGGGTATCGGCTGCATTTAACCTTGGCCAGAGGGTTTCCATCGAACCAAATCCGTCAATTACCCATTTATCACTCGCTAATATTTCATCGTGAGTAAGCTTATATTCGTTATCTGGAACTTCTGTACCTCCTGAGCGATATTTGATTTTGTCTAAAACATAGAGGGGAAGATTAATTATTCCGGATAATTGCTTGCTTAGGGTTGACTTACCACCACCTGCATTACCAAATACTGCTACTTTTTTCATAAAAATGCTGATAATAAAAAACTAGAATTTTGTAGGTTGGGTTGACAAAGGAAACCCAACAATAGGTATTATAGACACTACTGTTTAGCAGATTTATAGCACTACGCATTCAGGTTAGGACATTTATAAATCCTGGAACCGTTTAACAATCTACTATTCCCTACTCCCTACTCCCTACTCCCTAGCGCGTAGCGCTATATATTAACCAGAAAATATTATAATTATTGTTGTACGAAAGCTTGAAATATGAAGTAATAATTATACCTCATTTAACAATAAAAGAATTGCAAAAATTAATAGCTGAATATCCTGAGCATCAAAGATAATGAGTAGGAGGAAAATGCTTCATTTTCATGGCTTTTATTGCTCAAATTTATCAAGGTTATATTACTGTAAAAAATCAAACGAATTAAAGCAGTATATTGATTATACAAAAATCTTTTTCCCACATATTGTAAGACTAATTTTTCATCTGATTAATCTGCTGTATGACATAATTATAAACAGATTCAATTTCTCGAAAATATTCAGATTCATTAGCATCATTTGAGACAAAAAACAAAGTCAAACATTTTGTTATTTTTCCTTCTGATTCTAAATTATCATTACCTACTACAACTTTAACCGGATTCCCAGCAAATTGATAGTTTGTCAAGTCAGCTATTTGATTAAAAGTATTAAATAACTGTTGATACTCCTCATCATTACGGGGCATAACTGCTACATATCTCTGCCTCATTACTGCATCTTTTGTGGAAAAATGACCTTGACAACTAGAATAAGTTATACAATTTAATTTCAAAATTAAAGCAATAGTTAAATCTCTAACTCCAGGTTCAATAGACCGTTTAAAATAACGATGATATTTAGGAAAAATCTGTGAATCGCAACAAGCAGCAGTTCCATCGGTATTAATATTACCGTTAGGACTTTGTTGAAATACATCAAATTCCGTTACTTCAACAAATCTATCTTCCCAGGAATCGACGAAAGATTTTAAGTCACTAAATTCAGTCATAATTTGAAATAGTTTTTAACGCTAAAATAAGATATATCTGTATATCAATAATTATATAGTATGTAAACTAAAATTTCCAAAAAATCTATAGTTAAATATTTTTTAAGCGATAAGTATAAACTTTAATAAAAATATTCTGTTTCTCAATATTAGAAGATGAACGATATTTTCAAAACCGATTATATACATTCCGAAATTAGATCGCTACTCCCACTGCTAATTTGATATAGTCTGTAGGTTAAGTTGATTCATATTAAATATAGATAATGAAAAATATCAAACTTTTTTTCCATGCTTTCCAGAGTTTTTGGGCAATTGGTAAACTATATTGGTGGGATTCTCCAGAGAAATGGCGAGCAATTGGTTTATTTATATTGCTGCTTTGTTTTCTCTATTTAGATTCAACTATAGCAATCCTAAATAGGTCGTAACAGATATAATAGTAATAATAACATCTGCAACAAAAAGGTAAAATAATGAATATTCTAGATGAACTAGATGATTTTATCAGTCAGACAAAAGAGGTAAAAGAAATCACAAGAGCCTT
>JBCDJM010000354.1:0-7112 GCA_038747755.1 Cyanobacteria bacterium P01_H01_bin.35 | reverse complement strand
ATTGACCTTTCTCAGGAAAATATTAAGCATAAATAGTCAATTACTTACTCCTATTGACCCCGATAATTGTTTCCTGTCTCCAGTATCGAGTCTCCTGTCTCCTATTCTTGATACTACATTTTGTCGTGCGGAATGTAGGTTCCAACTATTCCCTATTCCCTGCTATAAGAAAAAATACGTCTAGAATAATCCCAGACGTATTTGCAATAGAATTTTCAAAAGTCGTTTAGCAACTAGATAGGGTTTGCGCTCAAAAGTCTTTTTGTTCAGGTAGGGAGTAGGGAGTAGGGAGGGACGTTGCATAAGGGCCTCCGTACAGAGTCAAGAGGAATCAGGAGTTCTAGAAGACTTACGCTTGAAAAATTATCTCTTAACTTAGGTGCCTCTACCTTACCAAGATACTCACTTTTTTAGCTTGATCAGGCTAAAATCTGGTACTTTTTCACCACTTAAAAAGCCTACAACCTTTATTTGTCAATTCTTTTATATTTAATCAGCAAACCCTAGATAGAGATCAAACTGATGAGCAATGAGAGCAGCTAAACATTCTCCCACAGGACTTACCGAAAAATAAAGGTATAAAGCCTCTCCTTTTCAGGAGAAAAAAAGTGCTAGGATATTTCCTTATATTCAATTCCGTTAAGGTTTTAACGGCTAGGTAATTATCCATTATCCATTAATGAAGCAGACAAACTAAGAAACCCGGTTTTTTTCAGAGATGTCTATTATTAAGAACAATGATTTATCCTATAAACCGGGTTTCGTATGCGTAAGTTCTATATCAGGCAAAGACAAAAATTCTTTTGGCAACTGATAACTGATAACTGAACTACAGAGCATTAGCACCACCTACAACCTCAAGCAGTTCTTGAGTAATAGCAGCTTGCCGAGCTTTATTATAAGAAAGAGTTAATGTACCAGCTAATTCACTAGCATTATCACTAGCATTACTCATTGCAGTCATCCGAGATGCTAACTCACTAGCAGATGACTCTTGCCATGCTCTCAATAACTGGTTAGTTAAGAATAATGGCAACAGAGCTTCTAAAATTTGAGTTGGATCTTGCTCAAAAATCATGTCGCGAGGGAAACTTTTAGTAGGTACAGCAACCTTGTCTCGTGATACTTCCAACTCACCACCTTTAGTAGTTAAACGGAATATTTCATCATCCTGAACTTCCAAACCTTGAGGATCTAGAGGTAATAGAGTTTGAATTACAGGTTTAGAGCTAATTAGTGAGATAAACTTAGTATAAACTAACTCTACTCTATCTATTGAGCCTGACATAAAACCTGCAAGCATCTCATCAGAAACTCCTGAAGCGTTCTCAGCAGTTGGGATTTTTTCAGGGTTATCATAAGTATTTAAAATCGGAGCTTCTCTACGTTGGAAATACTGAATTGCTTTGCGCCCTACCAATATATATTTACAATTAATTCCTTGTTCTCTAAGTTCACGCGCTCTAGTTTCTGCTTTTTTAATAATACTGGTATTATAACTACCACACAAACCACGATTTCCAGAAATTACTAATAACCCAACTGTTTTAACTTCTCTTTGTTGGAGTAGAGGCAAGTCTAAACTTTCAAACTGTAAACGTTCGGCAAGTCCATATAAAACTTGAGCAAGGCGATCGGCAAAAGGTCTTGTAGCAATTACTTGTTCTTGGGCACGACGTACTTTAGCTGCTGCCACTAGACGCATTGCTTCTGTAATTTTTTTCGTGTTTTTGATCGACTTGATGCGATCGCGAATAGCTTTTAAATTAGGCATTGTTTTTGAATAAGAAAGAATGAAGAAGGAAGGAGGAAGAAGGAAAACCCTTTACTTTTTCTTGTGGCTCAACTAGACTCAACTTTGTTATGTTAATCTAGTTGCTTTCAGGTATGTTTTTCCGTAAATCTATCTTAAATTTAGGACTTATGCAGAAACAGGGTTGATCGACAAAATTTCCTGATAGTTAGGGCAATAAACCTAGTTTCGTCTTTGGGTGCGTCAGTCCTGTTATTAATAAACAATCAGTGGCTAATTGTTTTTTTACCATTAACAACTAACCACTAACTATCTATAACCAAGGAGCAACTAATCTACTAAGCTGATACCAAGAATGTCTGCTTATACTCAGTGATACCCTCTTTTAAGATAGTTTGTGCTTCATCGGTAAGTACCTTTTCAGTGCCAATAATTTCACCGAACTTAGGCTTACTATTGTTAAAGTAATCTAGTAAACCAGCAATAAACTTAGCTACTTTCTCCAGAGGAATATCATCCAAGTAACCATTAATACCAGAATAAATTGCTACTACCTGTTCGGGAAGTGACCGAGGTGAGTTTTGAGGTTGCTTCAAAATTTCCCGTAAACGTTGACCCCGTGCCAATTGGTTTTGAGTCGCTTTATCCAAGTCAGACGCAAACTGAGAAAATGCTTCTAATTCAGCAAACTGAGCTAGCTCTAACTTAATCTTACCAGCAACTTTTTTGATAGCTTTAGTTTGAGCCGCAGAACCTACCCTAGATACAGAGATACCTGCGTTCACCGCTGGACGGAAACCTGAGTTGAATAGGTCACTAGACAAGAAGATTTGACCGTCAGTAATAGAAATTACATTAGTGGGGATGTAAGCTGAAACGTCACCTGCTTGAGTTTCAATAATTGGTAGAGCAGTCATACTACCTGCACCGAGTTTGTCACTCAGTTTAGCAGCTCTTTCTAGGAGACGAGAGTGAAGATAAAATACATCTCCTGGATATGCTTCCCGACCTGGTGGACGACGTAATAATAACGATACCTGACGATAAGCTTGAGCTTGCTTAGAAAGGTCATCGTAGATTACCAGAGTTGCTTTTCCTTTGTACATGAAGTATTCAGCAATAGTCGCACCAGTGTAAGGAGCCAAGTATTGCAGAGTTGCAGGATCACTAGCGTTAGCTGCTACTACAACTGTATAATCCAATGCGCCTTTTTCTTCCAGAGTACCTACTACCTGAGCTACTGTAGAAGCTTTTTGACCAATAGCTACATATACACAAACAACATCTTCGCCTTTTTGGTTAATAATAGTATCGATGGCGATCGCTGTTTTACCTGTTTGTCTGTCACCAATAATTAATTCCCGCTGACCTCTACCAATAGGAATCATAGAGTCAATTGCCGTAATACCTGTTTGCATAGGTTCATGAACAGAACGGCGATCGATAATTCCTGGAGCTGGTGATTCCAACAAGCGACTGTCGCTAGTTTGAATATCTCCTTTACCATCAATTGGACGACCGAGGCCATCAACCACCCGGCCAATCAAAGCATCTCCTACTGGCACCTGGGCAATTCTACCTGTAGCAGTTACAGAAGAGCCTTCTTGGATTTCTCTGCCCTCACCCATTAATACCGCACCTACATTGTCCTCTTCTAGGTTTTGGGCAATACCTACGGTACCATCTGCGAACTCTACCAGTTCTCCAGCCATTACTTTGTCTAGCCCATAAATACGGGCAATACCATCACCCACTTGCAGAACAGTACCAACATTAGATACTTTTACATCTTGGTCGTACTGTTCTATCTGGTCGCGAATAATTTGGCTAATTTCGTCAGGTCTAATTGCTACCATTTTCTTTTTCTGTTGTCAAGTTGTTTTACAAAAATTGAGCGAATATTGTATAGCAGTTGCCAGTGCAGTTAGGACATTCTCGCTCCTCTCAAATATACTCACAGCAAGAATGTACTGGCGAATAGCCATTCGCCCCTACTGACTTCTAACTTCTGACCAAAAAATCAGGTCTCAGGTCTCTCCTTTTAAGGGGATGAAAATAATAAACTTCAGTATTTCAAGTTTCCTACTTCAGATTTGAGGTACTGATAACTGTTAACGCAGTTACGACCATAGGAGGCTAACTGATAACTGAAATAAATTCTGCTATACTGCTTTGAGACTATTGCCAATTCGACGCAGTTGTCCTTGGAGACTAGAGTCAATTATCTGAGAACCTATTTTGATAATTACCCCACCGAGTAAACTTGGATCGATTTTGGTTTCGATGTCTACACCCGTTGCACCAGTCATTGATTTGACTCGTTCGCGGACTGTATTTTTTTGGTCTTCGTTTAATTCTACTGTCGAGGTCACTTCTGCTAAAACAGTTTTATTCAGTTCCCGCAATAGTGCTAAGTATTGTTTTCCAATCTGTTCTAGAAAAATAATTCTACCTCTATCAATTAGCAGCATTAAAAAATTACGCATAAAAGGATCGACTTGCTCTCCCACCATGCGTTGTAGCACTGCTTTTTTATCCTCTGGCTTAATAACTGGATTTCCCATCAATTGCTTGAATTCTGGGGATTCATCCATAATATTAATCAGCCCACGGACATCTTCAGCAAATCTCTCAGTCAACTCTTTTGATTTAGCCAAGGACATAAGAGCTGCTGCGTAGGGTTCTACAATTTCACCAGCAATTATACTCATAATTGACCTCCTAATACCCCTATGCTACGATCTACCAATTGTCTCTGGGCATTTTCATCCAAAGTTTCTTTGAGTCGAGATTCTACTTGTGCCAATGCTTTAGATGCGACAATTGAGCGCAGTTGAGCAATTGCTTTATCTCTTTCAGTATCCATTTCTTGGTTAGCAGTAGCTTTCATTCGCTCCACATCTTGTTCCGCCTGAAGTTCAATTCTTTGTTTAACTTCCTGCGCCCTTGTTTCCGCAGTAGCCAGAATTTTTTCTGCTTCTGCTTTAGCTTGGGTCAAATTTTTTTCTTGCTCTGCTAATGCTGCTGCTGCTTTTTGTTGACGTTCTTCTGCTTCTTTAATTGCCTGTTCAATAGTAGCGCGTCTTTCTTTCAGGATTTTCCCAATAAAGCCTGGCGCAAAATACAGTAGAAGTACAATTAGAATTCCCAAATTAATCAGGTTAGTGTCTAAAACATCTAGGTTTAGACCAAAACCTTCTTCAGCGCTAGCTTCCGTGGCTAGCCATAAAACATTTAACATGATATTCTGTGATAGTCAGCCATTACCAATGGATAATGGATAATTGATAATTGATAATTAATCAATCTGGCTTTATTGCCTCTCCTTTTCAATAGATAATTGATAATTATGGAAAGCGTTCCGCAAAGCTTTCGGTCCGCAATGCTGCGCATTCATGTCGGCGACTGCCGAAACGCTTTTCATGTCGCGGAGCGAAAGTGAAACAAAAATAATTATCCATTAATGAAAAGGCTTTAATTATCTTGTTGTATGTTGAGCTTAGTTATAGCAGTCGAAGCAAAAGTTAGAACTTTATCATTAAATTCTAAATTCTGAATTCTAAATTCTGAATTCTACATTTTGCTATCTGACCAATTCTGGTCCTAATAGTTTTTCTAGAATTTGGCGACTGAGAGAGTCTACCTGTTCTTCTAACTGTTGTAAAGCTGTTTGCTTTTGCTGTTCTATTTCTTGAGCTGCTTGTTCTCTTTTTGCTTGTGCTTCTTGTTGAGCTTCAGCAACTTTTGTGGCTGCGATTTTCTGAGCTTCTGTTTGAGCTGCAACAATAACCGCTTGAGATTGTTTACGGCTTTCTGCTAACTCTTGCTCATATTGTTCGGCTAATTGTTTAGCCTTGGCCAAACGTTCTTCTGCTTGTAGTTGATTGTCGCGAATATAATCTGCACGAGAATCTATAGCTTTACCCAGAGGCTTATAAAAAATTTTGTCCAAGACAAAAGCCAAAAGTAGAAACTGAATTGCCATTAAGGGTAGAGTTGCGTTAATGTCAAACAAACCACCCTCTTTTGCTACTTCCTCAACAGCTAGTAAAATTGTGCAATTTATCATTTTCTGTAATTTTTGGTGGTTCCCATAGTTTTTGATTTAAAGATTTTAGATTTTCGATATCCAAAATCAAAAATCTAAAATCCCTACTTTCTATAAATCAGGGGTTTTATGCAAATGGGTTAGCAAATAGCAACACCAGTGATACAACTAGACCGTAAATTGTTAAAGCTTCCATAAATGCCAAGCTCAACAGTAATGTGCCTCTAATTTTTCCTTCTGCTTCTGGTTGACGGGCAATACCTTCTACAGCTTGACCTGCTGCATTTCCTTGACCAATTCCAGGACCAATAGCACCTAAACCTACAGCTAAAGCAGCAGCAACAACGGAAGCAGCAGCAATCAATGGATCCATAATAATTCTCTTTCCTTGTTTAATCTAAAGTACAAACTTGACGATTAGAAATATATTGATTACACTGTAGTGCAATCAACTACATAGATGAATTGATGTGATGATTGAAGTGGAGTCTGAAACTGAACCAGTTCAAATTTCTGGCTTTTATCTCACATCACTCATCAACTCTGAATCTTACTTTTGACATTTCCAGGGGTTCTGAGACCCTGGATTCTTCTTTTTGTGGGGACTTTTTACTCTACCATCTTCTATCTATATGAATCTGGTAACTTTTCATCCCACTAACACCTGAGAATACCAGATTTTGAGTTTTTTTTAGCAAGTTTTTTTCTACTGCCTACTTATTCTCTTAATCGTGATGTTCGCCGTGTTCTTCTAAGGCTTCTCCGATGTAGTTAGCAGCTAGGGTGGCAAAAATTAGTGCCTGAATAGCACTTAAGAATAGACCCAAAACCATCAGTGGTAGGGGGATAAACAGAGGTACTAGCAGAACTAGAACTCCTACTACCAATTCATCCGCGAGAATATTACCAAATAAACGGAAACTTAGGGATAGAGGCTTGGTAAAATCTTCTATGATCTTAAATGGGACCATAAAAGGTACTGGTTCCGCATAACCTGCAAAATATCCTAAGCCTTTTTTACTGATACCTGCATAAAAATATGCTAGGGAAGTCAGTAGTGCCAATGCGACTGTTGTATTAATGTCACTTGTAGGGGCAGCTAGTTCTCCTGCTGGTAGTTCTATTACTTTCCAAGGGACCAATGCTCCCGACCAATTTGACACAAATATGAACAAGAATAACGTACCAACAAATGGTACCCAAGGGCGATAATCTTTTTCACCAATCTGGTCTTTTGCTAGACTGCGGATAAATTCCAGGACATACTCCATGAAATTTTGCATTCCACTAGGAATTCGCTGCACATTGATT
>JBCDJM010000353.1:0-7171 GCA_038747755.1 Cyanobacteria bacterium P01_H01_bin.35 | reverse complement strand
TTCTTCCTGAGATAGAATAGGAGGGAGGTGCAATCGCGCTCGGAAAATAAATGGTCAATAGCCAAGCTAAAAATGATGAGCATTGAGTTTGATGCTTGAGCCAGTATGAACATGACATCTGAATCTGGTTAATCATCCTCTGAAAACCCGTGAAATTTCCAGACACTCATGTCTGGCTAGAGTACAGTTGAAATAGTCAATAAAATTCAGTATCTTCTGCTTGAGGTCTGAGGAGGAAGAGAAACTGCTACGCCGGAGTAAACGCCTGGCCAAAATAGAGAACCAACACTCAATTTGATTGAGCCTGCGAAGTATGTTTAGGGATATAAACAAAGGGAATCCGGTGAGACTCGTCAGACAAAAAAGCAGCACGAGTTACCATAGACTGGAGAATACCTGATTTCTGTTTCACCCCCAAATAAATCAGTCTGAATATCACAACATTGAGCCACAAGACGGACTAATGATTCAGATTTATGAGTATTGAGTTGATCCATAAGAAAAATCCATCCTCCATCAGAATCAGTATCGATAGTCTGTTCAATGTGTTGCAGAAAATCAACTTCTGTACGGGTGGCCTTAATTGAAGGGGTAATGATTTGTCATTTGGCCATATGCCAGTTGGCCAGTAGACATTGAGTGCTATGGCGAATGTACTCAAACTCATTGCGTTCAACTCGTCCTGGCTCTATTGGTTGAGTGGGGCAAATTCTCTCATTCCCTTGGATACTCGTCATTTCATCGGTACTAATCAGATGAATACCTTTTTCGAGTAATTCTTGGGCTGACAGATATAACTGACAGATAGATTTAACCTGCAAAGCGAAAAGCTACTGGGTCAGAGGGATTAGAGTTTAACCAATAAGGATGACGATGAGGTTGTAGAGTCGCTTCCTTTTAAAAAACGCCCCACACTGCGGGGTGAAATCTTCTCAACAATCCTTCTTTCTATGGCTTCTTCTGCTAGCTCCCTTGGAGTCCAATGACTCACTGGTCTTTGAGATTTTTTTTGGTCTTCACAGGCCATTGCTACGATTTGGACTACTTGTTCCAGGTCGAAAAATTTGGTGGTTCCAGGGCGGGGAGCGTCACTGAGAATGTCTTCTATCAGTTTCCTTAACTTCTTGTCCCTCACCTGTTGAGTTTCAGCACTTGCAAGTTGTTCAGAAGCCTCCAACCACCTTTTTCGCCACTGTCTCACTTGCCTTCGATGTAGTTGTAGTTGTTCAGTGATCCCTGTATTGTTAGTTCCAGAGACAGCAGCTAGGATGAGTTTGACCCTTCTGACCAGGCGATAGGAATTGGTGGTCTGACTAGCTAGAAGTTGCAGTAGGCTTTCTGTCTTGGCGACAGGATTATGGATTGAGCTTTGGGGATAGGCATTCTAGAATGGGGTTGACTCGGCTGATTGATTGGGCTTCCACAAATTCTAGTTTACTCCATAAATCACTTTTTTTAGTGAGCACTTTTTTGGGCTGGCCTCGACTATGCGATCCCACCTTCCTCCTATTTTATCTCAGGAAGAGGGCATGGCTCCTACTGGTCAGTTACAAAGTCCTAAAAGCCTTACTAATCAATACTTTTGAATGCATGACTTTTGACTGTCAGATATGCGTCTTACATTCTGTTGGCGAAGCCTTTCCGCAGGAAATGGAGACCTCAGAATTACGCACTCGCTTTTAACTTCCGCGTAGCGGCACTAGAAAAGCTGTCCTAGAAGGAAAAAGCTTTAAGCTAGAATTATAGGTAAAACTATTGCGCAACATATTAGGAAAAATTTATATCCTAAATTCAGAACTTCAAAACGTAGTATAAAAGGTCAGGAGTGAGGATTCAGGAGGAAATGCTAGTTCTGAATTATTGGCATAAATTAAGTATTTGATAGTTAATATTTTCCTGATGATTTGACTTTTATCGAGGCTCATAAAGATGATTTACAGAGTATAAATACTTGGATATTTCATGTTTTTTTTACCACTTTTAATTCTACACATTGACTTAAAGAAACTCAAGCAGTCAGAAAATTCTACAAACAACAAAAATTACAACACTTTTTAGGATAGTGAAGTAAAGTTTCATTTGAATCTGTGCTCCCTGTTCCATAAAGTCCTAAAACTTTGTACCTCACCAACGTGAAAACTGCTGTCAATATTCATAGTTATTAATCCGGAATCACAACTAACTCACAGAATAAATTACTTAGATTACTCCTAATTAAGTATAAATAAAACTAAAACTATAATCATGGAATTCAAACCTGCATCTAGCCATAGTTTTTCCAGAGATATTCCCATAGAAATAGATCGAGATAGTTGGCGTTTCGGCTGTCGCCGACATGTTTGCGGAGCATTCCGTAGGAAAAGGCGGAGCCTAGAGGCAGCTATATCCCTACCTACTAATATCGAAGCCGAAATCCAAAGTAGCCAAATTTATAGTCTTATGTTGACGAACCTCAAAACCACCCTAGAGGAAGCAGTAGCTCAAACCGAAGCTCAAATTAAAGCATTAGGATCTGAAGCAATTAAACTCAGCCTGAAAAACTTAACTAGAACATTAATACCAGACAAAAAAGATTCTTCCACAAACCTAATTTTCTCTCAAACTAACAACATAGATGAGCAAGAAAAAAATCCTCTTTCTCAACACAAATATCAGGAACAATTAATTCCTAAAAATCAAAATCAGGTTCAAGAAAAAATGAGTACAAACCTAAGTAGTGCTATAGAAACAGAAACTCCAAATGAATCAATAGTTGGATCTATAAATTCTGATCATACAGACAGTAACCTTTCAGAAAATAACAACAATTACCCTGAAGAGTTGCCAGTAAAAACTAATCTACTAACATGGAATAAAAAGCCAACAAAAGCAGAAGAAGCAGCTTTAGCACTTCAGGAAAGAAATACATATTTACAGGAACTAGGCAAAAAACTACAAAAAGCACGAAAAATGCGTTGTTTATCAATGAAACAAATTCATAAACAAACCTTCGTACCACTTCATTACCTAGAAGCAATAGAGAAAGGCGAAACTGAGAAATTACCAGAAGATGTATATCTTCGAGGATTCATCTTTCGTCTTGGCAATGCTTTAGGATTTGATGGAGTAACTTTAGCAGCAGCCTTACCTATTTCCAATTCACTTGAAGGCTTAATGCCATCTTGGTCTAAATCCAATCAGGATTTTGGATTTTATCTACATCCAGCTTACTTATACTTAGGTTATACAGCTTTAATGGCTGGAGCAGTAAGTGGACTAAGTTGGATGTCTCAACAACCAAGTCCAGGAGCAAATATGATTCCAGATATACTAGAATTACCTGATTCAGTTGCCCACTCAAATAGAGATTTACAAACCACTCAAACACCAGGATTAAAATTTACCAAAGGTAGTCTAGTTGTTGGTTCTGATATGGCTCCACCAGAAACAATGATTTAGGACTTGCTGAATAAGTGTTTTAGTAGAGGGGAGGAGTCAGGAGTCAGGAGTCAGGAGTCAGGATAAATGGGAATTCTAAAGTAGGTACTGAGAAGAATAGTCCCTTAATTTTTCTGCGTAGCCTTACCTCAAAATGCTGACTTTTTCAGCTCCATCAACTGAAAAGCGGGTACTTTTTCCAGACTTAAAATTTCTCAAACCTTTACATGTCTAAGCTTTGATGTTTGATCAGCAAACCCGATTTATATTTAATTTTTAATCAAAAGGTTATCTCTATGTACAACTGTTTCAGCTCCCACATAGCCCAAAATATCAGGTATATTTTCTGAACGACAACCTAAAATTTTTTGCAATTCAACATTGCTATAGTTGACAAGTCCCCTAGCTATTTCCTCACCTTCTTCATTGCATAGTTGTACAGCATCCGATGAATTAAACTCCCCTTCTACTTGGGTAATACCAGCAGCTAATAGAGATTTGCCAGACTCATAAATGGCCTTAACTGCACCTTGGTCTAGATAGAGCTTGCCTGCTGGAACTAAAACATTGGCAATCCAGTGTTTGCGGGCATTTACTTGTTGTGGTTGAGGTTCAAACTGAGTGCCAATAGATTCTCCATCAAGAATTTTATGTATATTAGTGGGTAGTTTACCATCAGTAATTACAGTTCGGACTCCAGCAGCAGTAGCAATTTTAGCAGCCTCAATTTTTGTAATCATTCCTCCAGTTCCTCTTCCACTAACAGATTCCCCAGTTTGAACTTTAAGTTGTTCAAGTTCTTCAATTCGCTCTACCAAAGTAATAGGTAAAGCATCTGGATTATTTCTTGGATCGGCTGAGTATAATCTGTCAACATCAGTTAGTATAAATAACCAATCAGCCTCTACTAGACTAGCAACTAAAGCTGAGAGAGTATCATTGTCCCCAAAATTTAGCTCTTCGACAGCAGTAGTGTCATTTTCATTAACTATTGGGATTATACCCAGTCGCAATAGTTGTTGAAATGTGTTGTAGGCATTGACATAACTGCTACGTCGTGCTAATTCACTTCTAGTAAGTAAAATTTGGGCAATTTTCTGTTGTAAAGATGAAAACAAGTCATCATAAACTCGCATCAGTCGTCCTTGACCAACTGCTGCTACTGCTTGCTTCATAGAAATATTCCGAGGCTTTTCAGTTAGCCCTAAGATATCGCAACCTACACCAACAGATCCAGATGAAACTAAAACTACTCGATGTCCCTGGCGATTTAAATTAGTAACAGTTTCAATTAAGCTAGAAATTGTGGATAAACCTAAATTTCCAGTTTCTGAATTAGTTAGGCTAGAAGTACCTATTTTAATCACTATTGTATTCATAGAAATAATTGAATTTTTCAACTACTAATCCTAAGCACAAAAAATCAGCCTTTAACTAAGGTATAATTAAAAAATCTATTATTCGAGACTTTTGGTAAAGAAAATATATAATAAGGGCAGGAAGCTTTTCTAGCAAGAAATTTAGAAAATTGTCCTTCTGAAGTGAAAAATTTTTGGCGATTGCCCTGGTATCCTAATATTTAGAAAGGGATAGGGCTACTTTCAAATTTTCATGGTGGTGGATAGTAATAGTATAGGAAGTGTGGGAAGTATGGCAGGTGTAGGAAGTAGGGGAAAAAAATATATATTATCACCATTACTATGCAGGACTACCCAGATTTTTTTTACAAACACTCTCTTAAAATCATTTTGGCGTTGCTGAAATGTAATGGTAAGTAGCTGAAGGCAAAATTGAAAAACTTATGTTTGACGTTGATACTTAATCTAAAAATCATTACCATTCAGCAACGCCTCATTTTTATAGTTAGCATGATAACTAATTTTTGATTTACTCCACTGCCAAGAACTCCCTCAACATGATAAAACTTTGAAACATTGATTCAGAATAGACAGAATAGATGGTGCTTTTGGTATAGTATAATGCCAGTGAATGGCTCAAATAGCATTCCAAATTGTATGAGATTTTTTGTATAGCAGTATTCGCAAATTTAATCGGAAAATTGGGTTTGAATCCTCCCCTTTTAAGAAAATTCCTAGAAAATTGCCAAACTTAAATAGAATTTCATAGCACTAGCCCCAGCTAGCAAATTAAGATAAATTTGCAAAGACTGAACAAAACAAACCTATTAGTCTAATTAGGTGTGGTGGAGGAGAATCTAGGAGTGCTAAATAGAATGTCAACAGTATATTCAACAAATTTTACTAAAAATGGTCAATCAAAACCACTTCGTGTAGGAGTAATTGGGGTTGGTAATATGGGGCAGCATCATACCCGTGTCTTAAGTTTGCTCAAAGATACTAAGTTAGTAGGTGTAGCAGACATCAACGTGGAAAGGGGATTAGATACTGCCAGCAAGTATGGAGTTCGTTTTTTTGAGGAGTATCAAGAGCTTTTGCCTCATGTTGATGCTGTCTGTATCGCTGTGCCGACTCTTCAACATTATTCTGTAGGAATGACCTGTTTAAAGGCGGGAGTCCATGTCTTAATGGAAAAGCCTATAGCTGCAAGTATTGCTGAAGCCGAATTTTTGGTTAATACTGCTGCTGAAACAAATCGAATTTTACAGGTGGGTCATATAGAAAGGTTTAATCCTGCTTTTCAGGAACTCAGTAAAGTCCTCAAAACTGAAGATTTATTGGCCTTGGAAGCTCATCGGATGAGTCCTTATTCTCATCGGGCTAATGATGTATCTGTAGTTTTGGATTTGATGATCCATGATATTGACTTATTACTAGAGTTAGTAGCTGCTCCAGTGGTTAAACTGACTGCTAGTGGGAGTAGTGCTTCTAGTTCGGGAAATTTAGATTATGTAACAGCTACTCTTGGTTTTGCTAATGGTATAATAGCTAATCTAACTTCCAGTAAGGTGACACACAAAAAACTTCGTTCTATAGTTGCCCACTGTAAAAATTCTTTGACAGAAGCAGATTTTCTCAACAATGAAATTCTGATTCATCGTCAAACAACAGCAGATTGTGTGACTGATTATGGTCAGGTTCTTTATCGCCAGGATGGTTTAATTGAAAAGGTTTATACTAGCAATATTGAACCTCTTCATGCAGAGTTAGAGCATTTTGTCAATTGTGTGGGTGGAGGAAATGAACCTTCGGTTGGAGGAGAACAGGCTCTTAAGGCATTGCGTTTAGCTAGTCTGATTGAGAAAATGGCTCTTGATGGTTTAGCTTGGCATCCAGCAGATTCAGAATATAATTTGTTGAATACTTCAACGCTCAAAGTAGGTTTAAATATTTGAGATAATATAGTTTCAATTAAAATTATTGAGGGTGAGTTTTAAAGATTTAGAGTTGTTAGGAAATAAAAATTAAAACTTATCAAAAGCTTAGTGTATAAAGTTTCCCTAATTTGAGGAAATAAAAACACTATAAACTTTGAATAATAAGTGTTTCAGCTCTTTTTATTGCTTAATTCCTAATAACTCTATTTTTTAATCACTTTTCAAGTCACTTCTACTGGTTTGTAACTTCAGTTATTACTAATTGCTACCTCTGACTAGAGCAAAGGATTTATCTAAGGAATATCCTTTTTTTTAGATGCTTAAGATAGGAAACTATTAACCAAAATTTTTATGAAAATTTTCAAATGATTATTTGAGACGAGATGATTGAAAGCAAGGAGAAAATTAGAGGGGGGAGAAAAATAAAAGTTCTTAGTTAAATAATTAATAATTAATAAT
>JBCDJM010000352.1:0-7261 GCA_038747755.1 Cyanobacteria bacterium P01_H01_bin.35 | reverse complement strand
GCCAAGTGCGGAGCGGATAACCGCTGAAAGCATCTAAGTGGGAAGCCCACCTCAAGATGAGTGCTCTCACTACGTTAGGTAGGTAAGGTCACGGGAAGACGACCCGTTGATAGGTGTTAAGTGGAAGTGCAGCAATGTATGGAGCTAAGACACACTAACAGACCGAGGGCTTGACCTCAATTTCAATCTTTGACTTCACTACTATGCAGCCTTCATGGTTTCTTTGATTTATTACAAAAAAAATTATGGAAAGAAAGATTGTTTTGATACTTTAGAAACAATCTTTCTTTTTCTTTTTAAAATAAAAAACCTCTTTCTGAATGACTCAAAAAGAGGAAAGTTAGTTATATGAAATTTATCTATCTACAAACAGCGCGATTATTTGCATTAAGAACTATTGTGCCTTCTTCCCCATTAATAATAACTGGGTTGCCTGTGCTAACTCTCAGTAGTCGCGGTTTTTGGTTCAGACACTCTGTAACTTCTTCTCCCCAAGCTTCGATCGCAGCAGTATACTCCCCTCTGTAGCGCAATAGCTCATCTAGAGTAATTCCAGTCGGAATAGAAGGTAAATTATTAACAAAAGCATCAGTTATCGGGCTATCGGTACGGACGCTGTTATCAACATCAATTTCAGTAATAATTGGAAAATCAAATTTTCTGGGTAAAGTTCTGTAAGGAATAGAAAGGTCTGGTAATGGCTGATATTCTTCTGGACCAGACTTATAGTCGAAATCAGATGGTATTGCCAAAGCTGGTAGAGGTACATTTGCAACCACCAGCGCACACAAACTTCCTAATAATGTAGAAAATTTCTTCATTTTCTTCTCCTAGCTTCATTAGATCGGATTTCAACTAATCAGTTAGTTTAGAAATTTCAACAGCTTTCTAAACTTTCTGCTTTTAATAATTTTTATCACCTAGCTTAATTTAGTAAAAATAAAAAAGTAACTGGTGAAAAAGTCAAACAAAGCGTAAAATTATCAGACTCTACACAATGCTGTAAAATTAGACTTATTCTTAAGGGTCTATTAATTATCCAGCTTTGTCCTACACTAATTTCCTTAATGTAAGGAGTAAAGTTTATATCCTACTTATAGACAAATCACTCCAGAATCAGAGGACACTACATACTTTATTTGTATTTTGATAATATTCTTAGAACTATCAGAAAAATGTATAGTATCTATCAATTTATACTCTTGCTTTGCTAAACTCTTGTTTTCACTTATCCTATATTAAAACCTATTTAATAGACTATGAAAACTTTGCTACTTGATTCCACTATTATATTTTGGGAGATTTAAGGTTAATGAACTTGTCAATTACCTTGATTATAGGCAAAATACTATTAAATGTTTTGTAAAGGCTTTCGACCGTTAATATATATTAAATTAGCTTGGTTATTGCTTTTTATTTAACTTCAGTAGTTAGTCCTTTCCTAATAAAACATTTTGACTTGATAAGCTGTTATTTTGGAAATAAAAGTTAAAAAATACAAAAATGGAATTCTCCACAAGTACAATTATTCCTCTAGCACCTACGGGGTATAAATCAGGATTTGTTGGTATAATAGGACGGCCTAATGTTGGAAAATCTACTTTAATGAATCAACTGGTAGGGCAAAAAATTGCTATTACTTCCCCAGTTGCTCAAACTACTCGTAATCGTCTCCGTGGTATTTTGACCACAGAAGCAGCGCAGATGATTTTTGTTGATACTCCAGGTATTCATAAACCTCACCACCAACTAGGAAAAGTATTAGTTCAAAATGCTAAAATCGCAATTCAATCTGTGGATGTAGTCTTGTTGGTAGTAGATGGGTCAGTAATAGCAGGTGGAGGCGATCGCTATATTATAGATTTACTTCACAAAACTGAAATACCTGTGATTATAGGTATGAACAAGTTAGACCTACAACCTGAAGATTATCAGGAAATAGAAGCTAGTTATTATCAATTGATCGATCCTCACCCCTGGCAAATAATCAAATTTTCTGCTCTCACAGGAGAAGGAATAGAAACACTACAGAATTTGTTGATTAAACATCTAGAAACTGGACCTTATTATTATCCTCCTGACTTAGTAACAGACCAACCAGAACGCTTTATTATGGGAGAATTGATCCGGGAGCAAATCTTATTGTTGACTCGTGAAGAAATACCCCACTCAGTAGCGATCGCTATTGACAGAGTAGATGAAGAACCAACTATTACTCGTATTCTTGCAACTATTAATGTTGAACGCTCATCTCAAAAAGGAATTTTGATTGGCAAAGGTGGGAATATGTTAAAAGCTATTGGCAGTGCAGCACGTCAACAAATTCAAAAGTTGATTGCAGGTAAGGTGTATTTGGAACTATTTGTAAAAGTAGAACCTAAATGGCGACAGTCTCGCATTCAGTTAGCTGAGTTAGGATATCAGGTTGAGGAATAAGAAAAATTGGCTTTGGTGATTTGGGCTATGATTTTTATCAGCATAGAAACCTGGGAAAGTATTCGATACCCATACTTTACTGATATCTGTTTCTAACAAACCCGGTTTCTCATAAGGCGCTCCTTAGATTTCATAGCTTGATTCACCAAAACCGAAAAATTTGATTAGATTTTACATTGTTTTTTGCTCTCACAAAATTCTATCAATAAACCTGATTTTTGTGTAATTCCTATGATCGTAAAAACAGAATTATGAGGAGTTAGAAGTTATTTGTAACAAATATACTGATACATAAATATTCAATAGAGATTGTTATAATTTAACTAAAAACTATTTTAATTCTGGCTGATTCACTCCTAAACTTCACAAAATATTACAACTGAAATAGGATTTATATTATAAAAAGAATTTTTCCTTGAGAAAATTATGACTACAGAAAATCTACAATCAAAAATCCAAAATGGTAAAATAGCAATTTTGCTACACGATGGAATTCAAGGGTTACATGGCAAAACAGGCTTATCACTATTACGTTATAGTCAAGCAGAAATAGTTGCAGTTATCGATCATGAATCTACAGGAAAATCATTGCCCGAACTTACTAAAATTCACCGTGATATTCCTATAGTTGCTTCCGTTGCTGAAGCTATCGCCTTTCATCCCGAAATATTAGTCATTGGTATTGCTCCTTCTGGTGGTGCTTTACCTAACGAATGGTTTGAAGAAATCAAAGCAGCAGTTGCCTCTGGATTATCAGTAGTCAACGGTTTACATACCCCACTGGCTAATAATCCCGATCTTCTACCACTATTACGACATACGCAATGGATATGGGATGTCCGTCAGGAACCTCAAGGATTAACTATTGGTAGTGGGAAAGCTAGAACACTTTCTTGTCGGCGGGTTTTAACAGTGGGAACAGACATGGCGATCGGCAAAATGTCTACCAGTTTAGAACTAAATGCAACTGCTCAACACCGAGATCTAAACCCTAAATTTCTGGCTACAGGGCAAGCAGGTTTGATGATTGCTGGCGATGGTATTGCATTGGATGCAGTGCGGGTTGACTTTGCTGCTGGAGCAGTCGAACAAATGATTATGAAGTTTGGCAATACTCACGATTTACTTATCGTTGAAGGGCAAGGTTCCCTATTGCATCCAGGCTCTACTGCAACTCTACCACTACTGCGCGGTATCCAACCTACTGATTTGATATTGGTACATCGTGCCAATCAAACTCATATTCGCAATCATCCTCAGATATTGATTCCGCCCTTACCAAGAGTGGTTCAGTTGTATGAAATGGTGGCTAATGTAGGTAGCGTTATGGAGCCAACACGAGTTAGAGGTATTGCCATGAATACTTTTCATTTAGATGAAGTAGCTGCGAAAAAAGCGATCTCTCAAGTAGAAACAGAAACTGGTTTACCTTGTACAGATCCTGTGCGTTTTGGTGCTGATTTATTGTTGGATGCAGTTATGAGCATCAAGAATTAGTGATTTGTCAATAATATTTAATATGTAAGGATATTCTTTGGCACATACCTTTAATTGCTAGAAGGTAGCTGCCAAAAATCATTACTCGTGTACCACTAGCTGTTCGGATAATTCTGAACTAGGAGATGGATATAATATCAAATCCGATCGGGTTCGGTATAAAAAAAATTTTCATATTCAGCAAAAGTGCAAATATTTCTAAATTCTTTTCCCTCCTGACTCCTGACTCCTAGATTAACCATCTCATTATACCGATGCTACCAGATTTGAATGAATCAAATGTAATTGGCCTTATTTGACAACAAAAGTCAAGTATGTTGGCCTTGATATATTTTACTAATCAAAAAATTGTTTAGAGCAACTAAATTTACATTGTTCTCACTAGAGAATAGTCCTAGGCATTTTTCCTAATCCTAATTTTTGCACACAAGTCCTC
This sequence comes from Cyanobacteria bacterium P01_H01_bin.35, assembly GCA_038747755.1. Taxonomy (GTDB): domain Bacteria; phylum Cyanobacteriota; class Cyanobacteriia; order Cyanobacteriales; family Microcoleaceae; genus Trichodesmium. The sequence goes on along the minus strand of JBCDJM010000352.1, from coordinate 2,892 downwards.
TAGATAGTCTAAAATACACATATAGTGCTAGCACTATACTTGGTAAATCAATTTGCCTACCTTTTCCGGCTAAGGATTGAAGGCGTTGGACTTTTACTATAATTATCCGAGGTTCTGGCAGATTTGTGTCTTGGATACACAAAATATCGTTTTTGTAAACCCACTAGATTGCTATATGGATAAAGTACCCAGACTGTCTGATAACTGCTTCCTAGGTTTAGTATAAAGGCATATTTTTTGATTTAGAAGTCCCTAATACTTTAGTTGAGCTTCTGCCAAGACCACTGCGAAGTGAGTTCCAAGTCTAAATAGTTGTTGAGTCTATGGGGAAAAAGTAACCTGAGCCTACAAACTGTAGTATGTCCAACAACGGTACAGATTTTCCCCAAGTCTGTATCCTTTTTGTTGGCTAGAGACAATGGAGTTTAACAGCAGCTTTCCTCTCCACCTAATCTAATGGTAATGGTGGGGTATCAGCCGTAAATTTGATCGAGCTAGCATTAGGAGTATAGGAATAGGACTGTGGTTCATACATTTATATTAGAATCAGGCCAGTGGAATATAGCAGGAAATTGGCTAGAACGTAACGGAATGTTAATTACTGTCAAGGGTAAAACTATCGTGACATGGGATCGTACTGATTGGTTCTCTATGGTAACAAAACTAATATTTCCCACTCAAGACCGTGAGGAAATTATTTTACAATATAGGGGACGTCTCGACAGTGACGAACGACGGTATACCTTTCTTCTTAACCATAGCGAGCTAGGAAAAGTGGAAGGAGAAGGATGGCTTGGTGTTGATTCAATTATTCAGCGCTATTGGGTACTTGGAAATGACCGCCAACGTCGTAGTGGTTTTGAAACTTTACTCCACTTAGATAACAATCGATATTACTCCAGTAGTGGTATTTTAACGGGTCCTTCTTTGATTAGTGCTATGGAAGCAACTATAGAGCGTATAGAGCCTCAGTCAGAGAATTAATATAATTAAAAGTTATCAATTTATTGAAATAAATTGATAAATGTAATGTATAGATAATATTTTTTTGCTACTCATTTAAGGTATTCTCAATACTTTAAAAATTAGTTGACGCCCCATCATCCCCAAATTCATTTCTGTAGTTTGAAATAAAGTTAGAGAAGGAGGTCGCCTCTAGGACAACTTCCGATTTAATCAAAATCAGGGTTAGATTCTAATCCCCAATTATGCTTTAAAAATTCTTGGTAAAGAGTTTCCCTTACCAACATTTGTTGATATAGTTCAACTAAGCATTCCTGAGCTTGTTGTAAATTCATTTGTCGCACCTGAGTCTCAAAAGACCGAACGCTAAATTGCTTTTCTAGAGGCAGTTCCATAGGTTGCTCCATAGTTTAACTCCTTTAATACCAACAATTACCTACTGACCATACTTCCTAGTTGGAGCAGTAAATCTAGAACTAAAAAATTAACACCAATTCAATAAACTTAGGCTACATTGCTTATCTGAAAATTAAGATTATATTATTTGATTCTTGAGATATGATATGTAGCAATCTTTGAGAAAAATGGTAGATACCGAATAAATCCAGATATGTATTACTGGACTCAGCGATCGCCTAATCTTTTTAGGGACTCTAATAATCAATTATGACCATTACTGCATTATGTTAATAAATATAACAAATGTTTGACAAAATTGCCATGATTTTCCTTGCACCACAGATATAAAAATGGCAAATACCAGGCATTATTCTTGCTTTTAAATAAATCTTAGACAAAAGTTAAAAGTAAAGATGCTGATTTTGAACAAATTTCTGATAGTAAATAACTGCCGAAAAAACAGAAGGAAAAGCTTAAACAAGTTGACTGCTATAGAGATTTATTTCTCAAGAGATGCTCAAATTAGAAAATAGGTAGTATGCTGAATCAATAACCATTACTACTAAAATTATCAAAAATGTTTTATAAAAAATCTAAGTACGGTTTATTGGCCATAACTGCAATACTGACCATACTTAGCACTGCTCAAGCTAACGCTTCTTATTTTCAACAAACCCCTAAACAACTTCAATCAACTAACACCACACTTATTGCTCTCAACCAAGAAGCTAAAGCAGAATTTGAGCGGGGGGTGAAACTCTATAAAGAAGGAGACCTCGAATCAGCAGAAACAGCATTTCGCAAAGCTATTGAACTTGACTCAGAATTTGCGGAAGCTTATGCTAACCTAGGGAGTCTTTTGGCAAATCAAAATAATTTGCCAGAAGCAATATCCCAATTTGAAAATGCTGTTCGCCTCAGACCAGAGCTAGCGGTGCTTCATTATCAATTAGGGGTAGCTTTGTATTTAGAAAATAAACGACCTGAAGCAGTAGTATCTCTCACTAAAGCTAGAGACCTATTAAAAGAACAAGGAAAAACGGAAGAAGCAGAGAAAGTTGAGAAAGCAATAGAAAAGATTCAAGCAGAGTCTTAATTAGTGTTGCAATACTATAATTTCAAGCAATTATTTCACGGAATAGATATAGGATAGATTTTTCAGCTTTTTGAAAAGATGAAAGTGGTGTTGAACAGCTTGACATCATCTATAAAAAATATCAGGCGATCGCTGATATGTTTGTGTAGAATAACTTGGGAAAACCTTGGTTGGAGAGGAAATAATAAAAATTACTGGACATAATGTTATCTTTATGTAATTACTCGGATATAATATTATCTCTATCTCTGGGTCTCCCATCCCCTACTTCAATGAGAAATATAAGATAATAGGGTAGTGCTCAATATGTAATGATAGAAGAGTAAAAGTTACTGTTGTCCATCTATGCCGACCTGTCCAAAGTGTGAATCTTCAAAAGTTGTCAAAAATGGTCATATCCATAACGGTAAGCAGCGGTTCTTGTGCTGCGAGTG
>JBCDJM010000351.1:0-7342 GCA_038747755.1 Cyanobacteria bacterium P01_H01_bin.35 | reverse complement strand
CCTAATATTTTAACTCCTGTTTTGATTAAAGGAGCTAACACAGTTAGATATATTAAAAATATAAAGATCAAAAAAACAAAAAAATTTTTAACTCTACCACTATTATGATTGTATTTTGCTTGTAAAATAACTTGTTTGATTATAGAAATCAATAGTAAATTATCTTGTTTTAAATGTTGGCAAAATAGCTTTTTATTCGGCAATATTTGTGATTTTTTTTCTATAAAAAATTTCATAATTTTGATTAGTTAGTATTCTGATTTTGCCAGATTAGTCTAAACTCCAGTAAAAATAATTGATCGCTGATGCAAAGCTCCGTTTTTTATATAGCAAAGCGAAAGCGAAACTTATAAAAAAATTAGCAGGATAATATTTTCATATTTATTGCTCTGCTGATTAAATATCAAAGCATTTACAGATAAATGTTTTAGCTTTTTTAGGTCTGGAAAAATCACCTAGTTTTCAGCTCTTTAATGCTCAAAAAATTAGCATTTTGGGCAATAGTTGAGCAAAAAAATTACTCCCGTACGGACGTTTAGCTGGCGCACAACTTCGTTAACGCTATGCGACATGAAACGCATTTTTGTTATGCAACGTCCCTACCTACTCCCCCACTAATTAAAAAAGACTTTTTCAGCAAACCCTATTTATCTGTTTTTAGTGTTTAGTGGTTTTGAGTTTTATATATAATTATTCATTATGTTTTTCCTAAATTCCAGATATTGAGAACTGAAAAAAGAAAATTTTACACTTTTCTCTACTAATTTTATATATTAAGTAGTTAGGCTAAATTGATAAATTTTCGCTAGAAATATTTAGGTTACTGTGTAAGGAGTCAGGAGTTGTAAGGGCGATTTCCGTGCCGGAATGCTCCTAATTAGGGGTTTGTGTAGCATTCCGTAGGAAATCCCCCGTACAGGAGTAAGAATGAATAAATTTGAGACTATTTTTTATGTTGTATAGCGCTACGCATTAAGGTGTTTGACATTTCTAAATCTTGTTTGCGCAGCATGACAAACGGAAAACCCTTTGACAGTTTACTATTCCCTTTCTTGGTGCGCATTCCCTCTCTTGGTCAGCATTCCCTCTCTTGGTGCGCCTTCCGCAAGGGAGCTGTCGTCGTCGCGGAGTCGCACCGCTATTCCCTAGCGCGTAGCGCTATAATTATCTTTTTTATCAAATCAAAATTTCCCGTAAAACCTTTTAATAGTTGTTATTCTTTAGTGATATTCTTTTGTCAGAATGCTATTAGGCTAAATGATTAGTATGTTTACTATTAAGTTATATCTTCATTTTTCAGTAGCTTGATTAGCATTCCTTAAATCAGTTAAGATTGTATGAGGATTCAAACTTTAGTTGACAATAATTTCATCCTATTATTGATAACTCTAAGTTCTGAAATTATTCAGGCGAATTGGTATAAAAAAAATCAGTCTTTAAGGTTGAAAAGAACTGATAAGCAGATACACAAAATTAATTACAAACTTAGTCAAGCTAAATTTATTGCTTTGTCAAGATTACATAAAATTGGAATAGGTCAATAATTTTTTTTAGGTACTTATCCTATATAGAATAAATGCTTTATTGTTTATTGTTATACTATTTATAGTATATAGCGTTTCTCAAGCATCGGAGGTAAAGTTGTTTTTCTCCTACCCTACTCTCCATTCCCCTATCTTCCCTACTGCCTACTCCCTAAAATAAAGGAATTTTGTACATTACCAGGAAGGGAATCGCTATAGTATATAATATCCTTCAACTTTAATTATCTGGAATTACCCACTTCCATAAAGGATGAGTTAGACCTTGATGATTAATCTGACGTACTTGTTGTTCTAAGCGCTTTTGTTCTTCTGGAGATATACCCCAAAGAATGTGTCTACTTTGCCAAACTAAAGTAGCAGTTGTAGTACCAAGACACAGACCTAAACCAACAGCAGATAGTTTATTATAAGCTAGGGCATAACGTACAGAAATCCAAGTAAAATGATCTAACCACAAAGAAATTTCTCTCCGTAAACTCCATATACTTAAAGAACCAACACTGCTCCAAAGTAACACAACTATCAACCACTTAAAATAGATTATTAGTCTGTAGAGTCTTTGTACTTGAATTTGTAAAACTGGCTCATCTTTACACATTTTCAGGATGTTGAAAGAATAAGAAAAAAGGCATACAAAAATTTTTTCTATGTATAGCGCTACGCAAATATTTTCTACCAATACTTAATAGATAGATTTTTTCTACAGGTGCAAGAGTTTATTAATAGAGAATTATTGCTCTGCTGATTAAATCTAAAAGCTTTGACAGAGAAATAAGGTTAATTTTTAGCTCTTGAAAAAGTAAATGGTTTTCAGGTCTTGATGCTCAAAAAGTTAGCATTTTTAGCAATAGTTGGGCAAAAAAATTACTGAAAATTTAAGGTATAAAGCCTCTCCATTTATGGAGAAAAAAGAAAAAAACTTCCTTTATATCAATCCTCTTCTTTATAATGAAGAGGTAATTATTAATTCTTGAATCCCTTAGGGACTTTGTATGCAACGTCACTACCTACTACTTAAAAAAGACTTTTTCAGCAAACCCTAACTATTTCTGTTTTCGGCTATAGCCGACATGAAAAGGCTTTCCAGAGTATTCCTATGGAATGGTTTGTGGAATGCAAACCCAATTATCAATTATTACGAGAGACTTTAAACCTCTAGGGATTAATTATCAATTATCAATTGATAATAGTTGTCGATTTTAATGAAAAAATATATTAAGAGATTGAGCTGTTTCCCAAATTTAGGTTTGGCAATTTTGAGTTTATTATTAGTTAGAATAAATAAGTGTTTTCCTGAGAATACTGCAGAAATAGCTAAGTTGAATAATTAGCTCTAAAAATTTGAAAGTTATAATTTTCTCTAGTTATGAGTTATATCTAAACAGTATTCTCTTGACCTTCTACTAATTGTGAAGTTTCTTCTAAGGGGTTGGGGATAGATTCTCCAATGCGCTCGCGCCACCATGCTAAAAGTGTACTAGCAATAAATATACTAGAGTAAGAACCTGCCACAAAACCAATAATTAAAGCCAAAGCTAAATATTTTAAAGTTTCTCCACCAAATATTAGAATACCAACTAATGGTAATAAAGTAGTCACAGTTGTATTAATTGACCTTGTTAAAGTTTGATTTACAGCATCATCAACTATCTGATTAATTGATTCTCCTGGATAACGTTTAATTACCTCTCTAACTCTATCATAAATTACGACTGTATCATTAACAGAAAATCCAATAATAGTTAGTAAGGCAACCAAAAATAAACTATCTACTTCTACACCAGCTACTAAACCAAGAATTGAGAAAATGCCAACCGTAATTAATATGTCATGGAACAGGGCAACAAAAGCAAATACAGCATAGTCAAACTGAAACCTAAAGGTTAGATATACAGTAATACCAAAAAAAGCAACCAGTAGAGCAGATAATCCAGAAGTGAAAATTTGTCGCCCTAAAGTAGGACCAACTGTATCAATTTGAGTAGAGTTTGGGTCAAATTTGCCAAATTCTCCACTTAAAGCTGTGATTAACTGAGTCCGAGTATCAACATCTAAAGTTTTTGTGCGTATATCAAGAGCTTGTTTCTCTTCTCCCACAACTTGAATTTTGCTGTTATCAAAACCTTGATTCTTTGTTATTTCTCTAACAGCAGCAACTGTAATAGCTTTATTACAGTTATTAGGTAAAGTACAATCTAATTCTAGTTGTAACCGAGTACCACCAACAAAGTCTAAACTTGGACGTAAAGGCGCACCAATATCTGGCTGAGTCCAAGAAATGACCATAGCAATTAAACCACTAAGTATAATAGACCCGGAAATTGTCCACCAGAGCGATCGCTGTTTAATAACACTTATTTTCATTATTTTTTCTAGGATTTGCGTGCATTAAGTTATATTAAGGGCATCTTCATGGAGAATTTGTATAACTTATAGTATTACAGGGAAAAATTATACTAAAATAGTCTTCTTTTAACTCTTTAAATAAACTTAGCTATCAGCTTTTCCTGTGGAATGCTGTGCAAACAGCATTCCACAGGAATTACGCACCAGAATGCGTATATAGCGTTAAAAACTATAACGTTATAGTTTTTGAACTCTATATATAGTAGCTTGGCGTAAGTCCTGATTTATATATCAGCTAAAAATTCACAGGTTTAATCCTCCTATTATAGCTAAGAAAGAATTGCTTAGGACTTGGACTTATGATGAATCTTAGATTAGGAAATGTTTTCTCAACTTTTCACAGTTAAGTGTTGCCTGCTATCTATGAGAAAAAGCAGATGGTGCGTGTTAGAGGAGTTCCGTCGTTTGTCGGAAGTGTGACAAGACGAGAAAAAGTTTGACAAATACTCCCACTTTCCCTCCAATACGCCATCTCCCCTCGGACCTTCGGAGCATCGGGCACTCCGACCCTACTCCCTTGTCATAGATACCAAATGGGTTCTATAAGTAAAATCCTTTCACAGTAAGGGGTAAAAATCCAAAAATCACTACTTGTACACCACTACCCTGTAATAGAAGGATTGACTAAAAGTATTTTTTTTCTTTTTTCTCCATCAATGGATAGGCTTTATACCTGAATTTTTCGGTAAGTCAAAAATTTAGCAAATGGCTTCTATGCACCTTGAGAAGATTATAGCTAATAGCTAAGTGCTACTTTAAGTAAGGTTTTTGAAATTATGTCAATTCTGGACAGAATAATTCTGGTTTACGGAATTGGGAAAATCCAATTGTCCAAAACATTAAAGTTCGACTACAAGTAAGAGCGGTAAACATACTAATTGCCACACCAATTCCCAAGGTTAGGGCAAAACCTTTTACCAAACCAGTTCCTAACCAGAATAGAGCTACACAAGCAATCAAGGTTGTGACATTACCATCTAAAATACTCGAAAAAGCCCGATAAAAGCCAGACTCTACAGAACGATATAAAGTTTTGCCAGCTCGTAACTCTTCCCTTGTCCGTTCAAAAATCAAAACATTTGCGTCTACTGCCATACCAATACTCAGGATAAAACCAGCAATTCCTGGCAATGTTAAAGTAACGCCCAAGAGAGAAAAACTAGCAATAGTAAATAGAGCATAAATAACTAAAGCTACATCAGCAATTATGCCAGGCAATCTATAATACCAGACCATAAATACTAAGACTAGAATTAAGCCACCAATTCCAGCATAGACACTACGCTGAATACTGTCCCTACCCAAAGTTGCCCCAACAGTTCTATTTTCAACTATTTCTACAGACACAGGTAAAGCACCACCCCGCAGTTGTACAGCTAAGTCATTTGCTTGTTGAGCAGTAAATCTACCTTGAATAACCGCATTACCACCAGTAATACCAGTCTCTGCAAATTCTACACTAACTGTAGGGGCGCTTAATAATTTATCATCTAGGAAAATACCAATACTACGTCCAGTTCCTGCTAAATTTTTGGTCAGTTCCGCAAACTTCTGTCCTCCTTCAGAGGTGAAGCGCAAAGCCACATTCCAGTTATTAGATCCAGGAGCTTCTGGTTCCGCTAAAGCATCTCTTAGGTCTTGACCTTTAATACTTGCTTCTTTGAATAGTCCAGCGATCGCTTGATTTGTTTTTTGGAGAGAATCCAAATTTTTATCTATAGCTTCTTGGTCTTCACTATTTCTGAGTAATTCTTGCTCTACTAATAGTTGTCTTTGTACTTGATATTCAATTACTAATTGTTGTTCGGTGCCTTGTAATTGTTCTCGGAAGTCAAGTTGGGCAGTCCCTCCTAAAACCCGTTCAGCTTGTTCCGGGTCATTTACTCCTGGTAGTTGGACTAAAATTTGGTCTTGCCCTAAAGATTGGACTACTGATTCTGATACACCTAGAGCATTGACCCTATTTTCTACTATTTTTAGGACTCCTTCCATTACACGTTCATCAATGGTAGGTATTTCCTCTGAGGTTTGTAGTTGAATGGTTAGTTGTGACCCACCTCTGAGGTCTAATCCTAAACGAATCGGAATTTGACTCAATATTGTAATTGATGCAATAACTAGAACTAAGATTAAGGCTATATAGGAGTTTTGTTTACGCATAATTTAACTACTAACTTAACTAGCTATTAGCTTTTAGCATTTCCGCTCCGGAATGCTCCGCAAACAGCTATCAGCTTTTATAGCTATGGGTTGAAATCCCCTTTTTCTATAAACTGGAAAGTTTAGGAGGGGTTGAAATCCCCTTTAGCACGTTTACTGCTGACTGCTGATTGCTTTATTTAAAGCAGTATTTAGAGGATGATTTGTAAGCATTTAGCTAATCTCTATCCAGCCAAGATAATTTTGATTTATTTTAAATATATAGTCATTTCAAATAAGGATGAAAGACTTTTTTGCCTGAAACCCTTTCAAGGAAAGAAAAACTCGTCCCAGTCTTATTCAGAATGACTATAGCAATATGATTTAAGCTGTCAAAGATTGGATAATTTTAGGGAACAGGAAAAAGAGAATAAGAAGTAAATTTATCTTGATTCATCAGATAAATGCTATATCCCTTACTTTTAATGAACACCTTAATTCTCACATCTGATTCCTGATTGCTATACTTATAAATCATTTAGGAGTAAAACAGTAATATAGGCATTTTGTTAGTATATGAAAGTAAAAAAGTAATACAACCATCCTGCCTGTATATCAAATAAAAATTCATTTAGTTATCTATAGCAATCCTCTTTTATTCGTGTCAAAAATATTACTGCTTTTTAGGCAACAGGCGGAATTTTCCATTTTTTTATCTACTTTTTAATTGGTCACGACCTATTTAGGATTGCTATATTAAGCAAGAATTTAATCAAGCCATGATAATTACTTTGTTTCTCTCCAGTTTCTTTGTCAAAAAAATGTTTTTAACAGTTGCTTATAATGGAACCTTTAACAAAGGTTTTTTATTGTTGATAGCTAACAGCTAATATCTGAATGCTTATTAATTATAGAAATTAAGAAGGCAGAAATATAACTGAAGTGGAAAGCATTCAGTAGTGGATTTGATAATCAGAAACTAAGAATTAATTTCACTCAAAAAAATTAATTATCCTGGTTCCTTTTTACCGAAAAATTAATTAAGGTATAAAGCATCTCAATTGATGGAGAAAAAGAAAAAAAATCCTTGAGAGAGTGTTTGTAAACTAAAGATTAAGACGGTCAGAGTGCTGACTGTTCGGTGGTTTACGGCGGAAAGTTAAATTTTTGGTTACGATTCATAGTTATTGCCGCCTCACCCTCCCCACCCTAAGCCTGGATTTAATATTCCTTTTACAAACAGTCCCTGAGTG
>JBCDJM010000350.1:0-7374 GCA_038747755.1 Cyanobacteria bacterium P01_H01_bin.35 | reverse complement strand
TCAGAATCTAAATTTTCTACTTCTGCCAGAATTTTCTCTCAAACCAGAGAATATTTTATCGGCAAAAATTAGCAGTTAAGTAAAATATTTCATCTGCCACAACTATATAGATAAGGTTCGACTCGCGCCGACAGATACCAGACTAGAAAATTTCTACTTCTGCCAGAATTTTATCTGATACTAGAGAAAAATTTGTCAGCAAAATTAGCTGATAAGGAAAATATTTCATCTTCTAACTTAATTTTCTATATCTTCATCAAAAAACTGGGTGATACCAAAACCAAAAGCACGATTTTTTCTTAAGTCTGTTTGTAATTCTGTGGCAAGTTCAAGTGCTGCTTTTCTGCCAATATTTGTTTCAAATACTGAAGAAAAAACTGCATCAATAGAATAATTTTTGCAAAAGTTACGAAGTTCTCTTCGCGAACCAAAAATAGCAGGTTTAATCACAAATATTTCGCGCCAACCCTGTTGATAATATTGCTGCATTTTACTGAGGTTAGCAACAGATTCATCTAAAGCAATAGGGGTAGAGTAGGAATTACTTAATTCCAATATTTCCGGAAATTTATCAACAGATAAAGGTTGTTCAATAAATTCAATTATCTTGAGATTTTCACAAATTTCTAACCATTGCTTTGCTTCCTCAAAAGTTAACCCTCCATTAGCATCCAATCTCAGATTTATTTCGGTAGGAAGTTCTTTAACTAACTGCTGAAATATTTCTAGTTCTGTTTGAATTTTATCAACTCCAATTTTCCATTTGAAAGTTCGATATCCTTTTTGCCAAAGTTGCTGCCAAATTTCTAAAGCTGCTTTTCCCCCTGGTAATAAAGCACTGTAAAAATTAGGATTTTTTAATTCTTCTTGCTCCTCTATATCTACTTGTTTAATATTTTCCCAAGCTGACTCAAAGCCAAATTGACAACTAGGTAAATTATCAGGTATAGAAAAAATTGTTTCTGTTGTAATTTCTTTTGGCAACTGGTGACAAAAATCTAAAGCTTCCAATAAAGTTTCCGAACCAAACCAACTTAAAGGTGAAATTTCACCTAAACCTATTTCTCCAGTTTTACTGGTTAGTTGTAGAATAATTCCTTCTCTAATATTCCAGATACCATGACTGGTTTTTAGGGGTTGTTTGAAGTTTCGTTTGTAGAGGGAAAATTCTAATTTGTAATTCATTTGATGGAAGTGGAAATAGGGTATAGAAAGACAATACAGATAACCATTCATATCAGATAAAACTCATAAGGTATGAAAGCATATAGATGAGCTTCTTGAGATTACAGAACCGCAAAAAAAATTCCTTAACTGAACTGTATTGATCTATAGACTCATCTACTTTATTCCTTCCTTATTCCTTCTTGCTTATTCTTTCTTCCTTGTTTTCCTTTTACCAAAAAACTTATTATACTTTCAGCCAATTCTATCGGATTTTCACAATGAATATTATGACCAGATTCAGGAATTATTTTCACTTTAGCAATCTGACATAATTCTGCTATTTCTGTATTAATAGCTTGAAATTTATCATCATACTCTCCCACCATTAATAATGTAGGAATCTGATAATTTGATAATTTACCCCAAAGTGAAGGTTGATTACCTATTCCCATATTTCGGAGAGATTTTGCTAATTCTAATGGATTATTTTTCAACCGCCTTTCTCTGATATTTTCAAAATTATTATGCTGTCTCAAAGATTCAAACAATGGTTGATTATACCAGTTAAATAAAAAATCTTGAAAATTACTATTTTCTAACTTATTAGCTAATTTAAAATCTGACTCATAACGAAGCGATCGCTCTACTTTAGTCTTTAACCCTGGAGATGCTGATTCTAATATTATTTTTTCAAACCGATTCGGAAAATTTATCGCCAAATATAATGCCAATCTTCCACCCATTGAATAGCCAAATAAATAACATTTTTCAATCTTTAAATCATCTAATAAATCAATCAATGCTGTAGCGGTATTGGGCATATTATAATATTCTTCACTGCCCAAAACATTAGTTTTTCCATGCCCTGGTAAGTCAACTGTTAGACAACATAATTTTTTAGATAAGTGAGAAATAATTTCTATAAAATCATTACTATTCCCCATAAATCCATGTAAAAGTAGAATAATTTCTTTATTACTTTTTTCAGTTAAAGAGTAATTAAATTTATAATTTTTCCCATCAAACATTAATCAATAATTATGAACAAAGTAATTTGATATAATGGATAATAAATAATTACTAATTGATAAACATTTAAACGATGTATTCTAATTTTTTGAAAAACAAGCAAATATTGACTATACGAAACTTGAACTTTACTTTAATTTGTTATTGTTTAAATAAGCAATCTAAATGGTTAATAGCTTAATGAGAGATAGTTTTCATTATCGACTATTCATTATTAATTAGGGCTTGCTAATTAAATATAAAAGTATTTACAGATAAAAGTTTCAGCCTTTTTGGGTTGGTAAAAAGTACGCCTGTTTGAGCTGCTTAATGCACGGTTCCCGAAAAATCAAAAAGTTAGTATTTTCGCTGCTGAGTATAGCAAAAAAATTACTTCTCTCCTACTCCCCTACTCCCCTACTCTCTAAAAAAGACTTTTTCAGCAAACCCTAATTATTCATTATCCATTAATAATATTTCCGTACTTGATTAAATCAAGTACGGTTTTAACCAGAGGTCATTAATAGTTGATAATTAATAATTAGAGATAGTTTTCATTATCAATTATCCATTATTTATTCAGCTTTAACAAACTTCAGCGCAGCAGAATTCAAACAATAACGCAACCCTGTTGGAGGAGGACCATCAGGAAAAACATGACCTAGATGAGCATCACAATCATTGCAGAGAATTTCTGTTCTCCGCATAAATAAACTCCAGTCAGTTTCTTCTTTGATATTTTCTTGATTAATAGGTGCCCAATAACTCGGCCAACCTGTGCCAGAATCATATTTTTCTTCTGAACTAAATAGGTCAGTACCACAACAAATACATTTATATATTCCTTTTTCTTTATTGTTGTGATATTCTCCTGTGAATGGTCTTTCAGTTCCTTTTTTTCTAGTTACGTTAAATTGTTCTGGTGTGAGTTGTTCTTTCCACTCTTTTTCACTTTTTTTAATTTTATTAACCATGGCTTTAATGTTCCTTTTGATAAATTGTTATATTTGGCAGTACAACGTTTTTTAATACTATATATTGTTGTACTTTACAAATCATAACATATTTTTTAAGGAATAAGGAAGAAGGATGGAAGAAATGTAGATGAGTCTATAGCAATCCTATTTTTGAAGCAAGAAGGAAGACGGAAGAAGGAAGAAGGAATAGGCAATTAAGAAAGTAGATGAGTTTATAGCAATCCTATTTTTGAAGCAAGAAGGAAGACGGAAGAAGGAAGAAGGAATAGGCAACTAAGAAAGTAGATGAGTCTATAGCAATCTTATTTGAGTTGTGTACAAAATTAAAACCTCTTAGGGAACACTTCATTGGTGAGAGTTTCAGTTTTTTTATTTACTTTTTGATGACCCGCCACCTATTTACGATTGGTATAGCATTTTCAAATTACTTAAATACACAAATTTTGGTTAATTGACAATAATAAACCAGTTATCGAATAATTATTAATTATTAATCATTAATTAAACAATTCACGTTAAAAGCCTCCCCTTGAAAGGGGAAAAAAATTTATTTTTTCCTTAAGCGTCTTAAGCGTCTTACCTCTCCCTAAAAGGGAGAAGTAATTATTAATTGTTAATTGCTGAACTTGAGTCATCTAAAGATGAGTTATAGTTTGCAGCCCAGAAATTTATTTCTTGGTGTCAAACCTAAATCTATTTTATTGCAAATCATGGAAAATATTTTCAGATTCGTAGAACAAATCCTAAGCCAAATAGTAATCCACTAAAAAAATGTAGATAAACTGCAATAAATTTACAGTTACTAACTTTTTCTGGTTGGTCGTGATGATTACTAACATGACGACATAAATAAATAGCAAAAGGCAAACCAGCAAAACTTAATAGAGTCAAAACTGGGAAAAATCCTAAACTTACGCAGATAGAAATGATTACAAAAACCATCCCACAAGACAAATTTAATACTTGAGAACCTGTTTTAGTTCCCATTCTCACAATAGGCGATCGTTTTCCTGCTCCTAAGTCATCTTCTACCTGATGAAAGTGCGAACAAAAGAGAATCATAGTAGTAGTAATTCCAATAATTATTGATGCAGTTAAACTGTTAATTGACCAAGCTCTAGTTTGACTATAGTAAGCAGCAGAAATTGCCAAGGGACCAAAAGCAAAAAAGCAGAGAATTTCTCCTAAACCTTGATACCCTAATCTAAAGGGAGGACCTTGATAAACATATCCTAAAAAACAACACACGAATATTAATCCAATTACAGTTAAATCTTGCAGCCAGTAACTAATTATTACAATTCCAAAAATACCTAAAAATAAACATAGATTACCTAGCCAAAAAATCAAGTCTTTCTTCCCAGTCAGGTTCACCAAAGAATGGTGTTTATTTTTATCAATACCTGTTTCCGAGTCAAACACATCATTACTAATATTTTCCCAAGCCAAAATTAAAATTGCAGATGTGATAAACGTTAAAAAAATAGACCAATCAATGGCATTTTTTTCCCAGAAAGCTATTGCTGTTCCTACCCATATCGGCATAATTGCTACACTATACATAGGTGGTTTAATAGCAGCTAACCATAATTTTTTATCAGACTTATTTACTACTTGAGCTGTCATATCAGTTATTAGTTATTAGTTAACAGTTAGCCTCCTGGGTCGTAACTGCGTTAACAGTACCTCTAGCTGTTTGCGCAGCATGACCTAGGAAAGCCGGAAAATTGAAAGATGAAATTGCTTTTTTATCCCCTTGAAAGGAGAAGCATAAACCTATTTATTGGTCATCAGCTAATCTTAGTAATTGCTTAACTCTTTAAAGCTGTTTATATAGCATTCCCCAGAAAAAGCTGAATGATAACCCTCAAAACAATGATAAATATTATCCAGAAATATTTTTTACTAACAACAATTTTTAATCTTTTATCACTTTAATTTACCACTAAGACCAAAATATTAACAAAAAATAATTTAATTTATTTTTCCTTTACATTTGACTTGATTTAGGCTTTCAACTTGCCTGAATAATCCCCTATCCCCTATCGTCACAAAAGGAATGTGAAAAAAGGTCTAATGTTAATTAATGCTAGGGTATAACTTGGGCTACTGTCAGTAACTGGACAGCCCTATCAATCACTCTCTCTGATTCAGTGAAAATTTGCTATTCTTATTTTCATGCCTGTAATACCAACTTCTGTTAATCTATTTGAGACTCTCCAAAACCTGCATCAATTTCTGTTCAATTGTCAACAGACATTAACAGAAAATATGCAGACAAAAATAATTAGTATTTCTCTGGAAATATTACCAGTATATCCCCTAGCAGTGTTGCAAGAAATTTATGAACCAAATCAACTACATTTTTACTTAGAAAAACAAGGCATTGGAGAAAAAAATATCCACAAAAATAGCTTGGCTATCGCTGCTATTGACGCTGCTACTCACTTTACTGTGAAAAGTGGGAATCGTTTTGCGCAGGCTCAATTTTTTATTCAATCATGTTTGAATAATACAATTTCTATAGGTGCGACACATTTACCTTATGGAGGTCCCCACTTTTTTTGTAGTTTTACTTTCTTTGAAAAACAGAGTCAAACAAATCTAAACAACTTTTATCAAAATGGGAATTACCAACAAAATTTATCTATAAATCATCACTTTCCTTCAGCAACAATATTTCTACCCAGATGGCAAATAACTCAGACAAATAACCATAATATACTTGTAATTAATACAGCTATTACCACCTCTATTAACATTGAAAATCTTTCCCAGAAAATTTGGCATAAATTCCAGCAAATAACCCAGATAAAAAATACTCATTTATCAACTTTAACCAAACCTTATAAAAAACTTCGGAAAATCAACGTCAATCATTTACAAGAATTTAAAAAATCAGTCGCTTCAGCTCTAGACTTAATCAACTCAAATTCTCTCAGAAAAATTGTTTTAGCTCATGCTATAGATATTTATTCTCAAACAAATTTTAACTTAATTAAATCCTTAAATAACTTGCGATTAATTTATCCAGACTGCTATGTAATTTCTACCAGTAATGGCAAAGCTCAGAACTTTATATGTGCCAGTCCAGAACGCTTAATTAGTATTAATAATAATCAATTAGTTACAGATGCTTTAGCAGGTTCCGCACCTAGAGGTAAAACCCCTAATCAAGATGCCAAACTAGCTAATAATTTATTATGTAGTGAAAAAGATTTACGAGAACATCAATTTGTCATAGATTTTATTATTAAACGTCTCCAATATTTAGGATTAAAACCCAATTACTCATCTCAACCCCATCTACTACAATTGTCAAATATTCAACATCTATGGACACCAATTACAGCAGAAATTTCTCAAAATATTCATCTTTTAGAAATATTGTCAGAACTTCATCCCACACCAGCAGTGGCAGGATTTCCTAGAGATATTGCTCTAGAACAAATACAGAATTTTGAAACTTTTGATCGCTCACTTTATGCAGCACCCATTGGTTGGATAGATCGTCAAGGAAATGGGGAATTTGCCGTAGGTATTAGGTCAGCTTTAATTGATGGAAATCATGCCAGACTTTATGCTGGTGCAGGTATAGTTACTGGTTCTGAACCAGATAAAGAATTGGCAGAAGTTCAGCTAAAACTTCAGACATTATTGAAAGCTTTAGTTTGAAAAATAATCAATAAATTAGAGCATTCAGCAATTAGCTATTAGCTATCAGCTACTGATGTATTGATCGGAAAAGGAGTTCATTAATGGATAATGGATAATTACCTCTTCCTGTATCTATAGATAAAGGATTTAGCTTTTTTAGAGTGAAAAAAGTTTCAATAATGCATAATGGATAATTACCTCTCCCTTTTAGGGAGAGGATTGACTAAAAGGAAAAAATTTATTTTTTTCCCCTATCCAAGAGGAGGCTTTAAACCTGAATTATTTAATTGTTTAATTGTTTAATTGTTTAATTGTTTCGGTAAATTATTCAGTCTCTAAAGCCCAAAAGTTAGTATTTTGAGCAGGCAAAGGCAGAAAAATCAAGGAACAATTCTTCCTCTGACCTCCGACATAATTTCAAAATTATACTCAACCTTCAACAAGGCTTGAATGAGGTGGAAATTTTTTTGCCTCACCTTTTCTGACAAAGTGCCAAGATTTTTTTCTTCCTTATTGCTACTTCTTCAATTTTTTTGGTAAATTAAGAATTAGCTGAGTCTTATAT
>JBCDJM010000349.1:0-7382 GCA_038747755.1 Cyanobacteria bacterium P01_H01_bin.35 | reverse complement strand
TTCAAATGTTCTCCAGATTGTTTTTTTAATTTACTCTGTAGTTCTCCTTGATTTTTGCTATAAAATTGGTTAATTGATTTTAAAGGTTTACCATTAATTATGAATGGTTTAAATCCCTTTAAATTTGAGCAAACTGTTGCTAAAGAAAGACAACCCTAAACCAATTGCTGCCACTTGATTACTATTGAGCAGTTTTCCTAATTCAAGTTCATAAACTACTTCAAATATATAATAACCATTATCAGGTACTAATCTAATTTCATTGACTGTTCTTAGAATTTTGGTTGGTATTGATATTTGAGTGCCTGAAGGTTCTAAGAATCCCTTTTTTAAACCTCTTTTACTAATAGCTTGATCCGGACAATCGTCATCACAATTCAAAATTAAAGACAATGAGTGGGGGATCCTAAGCGCCACTAATTGAAGACCAGCAAATTCAAGATTATGGTGGGGGCAAATACCCAAAATTTATCAATTTTTCCTAATTAATTTTGAATTCAAAAAATCGTCACACAGCGACCTTATAACTTATCTTTGTATCTTGGTAATTTTGGTTTGCCCAGATATTTATGAGGATTTTTTGAGTAGTCTTTGATAGAGGCAAAAAACGAACTCCAGCACCTGTCTACTAATCTAATTATTTGACAACTTACTTTACTTGGTATTGCTTTATAGTCAACAGAATCTTTAATTAAATGATAAATTTGGGCAGAGTTTAAATACTTCTGGTTAAAGATAAATTCTTGTCTGACAATATAATTAACTGTATTAAATAAATTCTTTGATAAAAAGCATAATTTATCAATTTCTTGATAACTAGAATGACTAGGGTTAATTATATGTTTTTCAACCAGTTTCATTTAGCAACTCCTGAGTCCTGCTTCTATGTTTTTCTTTGTTACCCTACGAATTCCATACATTCTCGCACTAAAAGAAATAGAATGTATCCTCAAATGTCGGTATAATAACATAATTATCTGTAAATGTCTATATTTTTATTGAAATTAAATAAGACAAATTTTTGTTAGATGACTTACTCTAAATCTTTAACCGAGGAGATTTTTTGACAAAGATATTTTTTTATGATGGGCAATTTATGTTTAAAATTTCGGATAAAGGCTAAAGATACCAAATAGCTTGTATATGTATGTTTTTGACAATAGATAATAGGGTAAGACAAGGTAAACAAGGGGGGAAAGTGGACAAGGAAGCAGAAAAGCCGGAAAATTCAAAAAGCATAAAATGGCAGCAATGGCAATTAATGATCGCTGTATGCACAGTTTCCCATGTCTGAGACTCCCCACATTCCCCATCCTCCCCACACTCTGCTTTATCAGGTCGTATATTCAGCGTTAATCTTTACATAGTCATAACTAAGGTCGCATCCCCAAGCTTTCCCACTGCCAACACCATCCCCAACTTTGACAGTAATTAATACAGTATCATCCTTGAGATATTCTCCGGCTGCCCTTTGCTGCAAATATTCCCTAGCAGCAGCTCGATCAAAATCTAAAGGTTGCCCCTTCTCCATGAGCAAAAAGTCTCCTAACTTTACCTGTAACTGCTCCTGCTCAAACTTGACTCCAGCGCGACCTGCTGCTGCTGCTATTCTTCCCCAATTAGGATCGCGACCAAAAATAGCTGATTTCACTAGAGAAGATCCTGCAATAGTTTTGGCAATTTTATTGGCAGATGCTTCATCAGATGTTCCAGTAACTTGAACTTCTATTAGACAAGTTGCTCCTTCGCCATCACGAGCGATCGCTTTGGCTAAATAAATACAAACTTCTGTTAACATTGCCTCCAACTTTTGTGCTTCTGCTCCCATATTAGTAATAGCAGATGTCCGAGATTGACCATTTGTCAAAGCAATAACCGTATCATTGGTACTGGTATCTCCGTCAACAGTAATTTGATTGAAACTGCGATCTACTGCTCTCGTTAACATCTCTTGCCATAATTGAGGAGAAACTGCTGCATCACAGGTAACAAATGATAACATTGTTGCCATATTCGGATGGATCATGCCAGAACCTTTAGCAATACCACCAATACGAACCGGGCGATCGCCCATCATAGTTTCTAAAGCTATTGACTTTGTAACTAAGTCTGTGGTGACAATAGCTTTTGCTGCTGCTTCCCCTCCTTCCGTGGAAACTGTAGAAACTAACTGGGGAATAGCTGCTTTGAGAGCATCCATTTTAATTCGTTTGCCAATGACTCCCGTGGAAGCTAGTAAAATTGACTCTGGAGAAATATTGAGTGCTTTACCCAACTCTGTCGCACTTTCCACAGCATCCTGCCAACCTAAATTTCCCGTAGCAGCATTTGCTTGTCCAGCGTTACATAAGATTGCTCTAGCACTTGGTTTATCTTCTAAACGTTGGCGACAATAATCTACACAAGCTGCCCTTACTTGAGTTGTGGTAAAGACTCCAGCAGCGATCGCATCCACATCTGACAAAATTAGGGCCAAATCTGCTGCTCCAGAGGGCTTTAACCCTGCAATTATTCCTGTTGCTTGATATCCCTTGGGAGCTGTTACTCCACCAGTTATTATTTGCCAGTCTGACATTTTTCTTTCCTTTATTTGATGATTGTGCTGACTGGTGATTATATCAATGACTTAGGGGGTAACTGTGTGAAATTTCATCATAAATCTAGATTTTGAGGGAGGAAAAGAATTAGGTGATGGTGCATAGTAATGGTAGAGGGAGTGTGGGAAGTTTGGGGAGTATGGAAAGTGTGGGGAGTGTGGGAAGAAATTAAAAAATATATATCTTCACGATTACAATATAGGACTACTAAAAATTACAGCATTTTATAACTTGGTGAGGTATAGCGCTACGCGGAATTCAAAAGTCAAAATTCAAAAGTAATCCATGACTGAGTTTAAGCATTAAAAATGTCCTAACCTATTTCCGTAGTGCTATACAGTTTAACATTAGTATATTTTCCCTAATCCCTGCGGCTGGAGAATGTGTACTCTATTAACTTGAAAACTGCTGTAGTTGCCACTTGTTTTTCTCGTTTGCACTCTAACAGATATAGCAATCAAAGCAAAGGGTGCTGACATTTCTAAATTCTCACGCCTCAGTCATAGATTATTTTTGACTTTTAACTTAGAGGTAGCGTTATAGAATCGGTATTCAACTAGATTCCAGATAATACCTAGCACTTACCAAATAAGATTTCCCGAACATTCAATCCTCTCGGTTTTAACCAGAGGTAATTATCCATTATCAATTAATAATATCATGTCCGGATAATTCAGTGATAAAAAAAACTTTCTTCTTTTTATACTTTCTTCTCCTCTCTTCCCTCCTGACTCCTGTCTCCTGTCTCCTGTCTCCTCCCTCATTTATTTATAACTATTCAACCGGACATGATATAAATATCTATCACCTTTTTTCAATGTCTATAGACTAACTCTCAAAACCTGATAATGATAGTTTAATTTTGGCCATATAGATTCATTTCAGTATTAATTAGGATCTATTTATCAGGATTAATCATCTGCTATTTTTAATCTGAATTTCAGTAAGTAAAATTATGCACAAAGATTTATTTTTGCTTTGATGGTATGGCAATGGCAGCAACATTTGGAGGTGAAGAGATTGGCTCAGGTCTTCTATCTGAAGCTACGCCAGAACCTTCTAGCATTGTTAGCTTAGGCTTAATTGGTTTAGCTTTAGCAGGTATCCGCAAAAAAGCTAACCAATAATTTTTACCCCACTTAGACAGATAGATTCAGTTTCTCAACAATCATAACTAGACTATAAGGCGCATCTTCAGTAAAACAATTGAATATAATAGTAAATCCAGTTATCAACTGCTTTAAAAACGGGGTTTGTACTAGATATCCCACAATACCGACATCTCTTCACAAACCCCGTTTATCTACTTCGTGAGATAAAATCCTAATAACTATACTGGTAGAGTATTTTCCATTGCACCCTACTGGACTGACACATCTAAAATATTGCATTATATCATTGAGGGCAGGTTCATCTGATTTCAAGTTGAGTAACTTGAAGTTGTCACTCAATAGATTTCAATAAGTCTCCACAACCCAGATGAGGAGACTATTTTAACAATTTCAGTATTGTATTACTACAAAGTTTGTATAGCATAAGTGTAATGAAGCTTATTTGAATATTATACCAATGCTATGGAACCATTATATGAGGTTTTCAGATTACAGAACTGCAAAAAAAATTCTTAACTAAACTGTATTGTAGTATAGACTAAAAGATATGATATGAATTCAACTTGAGGCAACTATAACCTAAAAAAAATTAGTCGCAACTTTTGATATAGTTGGTAAGTTGCGACATTTTGAGGTCAAAAACATTATTCAAATCTTGAGGCAATGTTCCTAACTCATAGCGGCATGACTACGATCATAAGTAGTAAAAAAACTAGGATGAGGTTTTCCTTGAATGCTACCCCAATAGTTATCTGCTTCGACACCGACTTCAGTTGCCATACGGTTTAGCATAGACTGTTGACGATTTTTAATTAGGTTGTGATGACGCATCATTAATGCACGAGCTTGATTTTCTACATCCATTGTTCATTTTTCCTATTGCTAACTTTTGCTTTTGATAAATTTTTCGACGTTTGATAATACTCTAACTCATAGCAGCATGACTACGGTCATAAGTATTGACAAAACTAGGATGAGGTTTTCCTTGAATATTGCCCCAATAGTTATCTGCTTCTACACCAACTTCAGTTGCCATAAGATTTACATAGATTGTTGACGATTTTTAATTAGGTTGTGATGACGCATCATTAATGCACGAGCTTGATTTTCTATATCCATTGTTTTAAGTCTCCTTTTGGATTAAATTTTATTTGTTAAAGATGAAATGAAATTTGATTCTAAAAAAGGAAGCTAATTAGCTCATGGAAGCACTACCGCGCTTATAATTTTTTCTAAAGGTAGGCTGTACTTTTCCTTGAATATGACCCCAGTAGTGACTACTTTCTAATCCCACTTGAGATATCGCTCTGTTCAGCATTGACTGCTGACGATTTTTTACAAGATGGTGATGACGGACCATTAAAGAACGTGCTTGAGATTCAGTCAACATACTAAACTTTCTCCTTTGATTGCTTGACTAATGTTTGGGTTGCTTTTTTCCTTTCATTTTTATACTAACAGAAATTTCTGTACTTTTTGTTACTAAATAGTCTATTGTAATAAATATTTACAGTATCTTAATAATTTGAAAAGATAAAAAAACTCCCCTAAAAATTAAAGAGGAGCAAAGAAAAAATTACTGTTAACTGTCTTGGGTAAGTCTGAATTTTATTTTTTGACTGAATAAAGTGGCCTGTAAACTCTATAATTAATTGCAGGAAAAATATTGTCGATCGCCTCAACCTTTTCCAACCAACCAGAATCAATCTTTCCCTGTAGAATCTCGTCATAGAGCTTGTTAAAACGCCTCAAATGCGATCGCGTCCTCCGTACAGCATAAGGAACCATAGTACCCGTACTCATAATAAAAGCCCAGTCAGAAGATTGAGCCAGCAACAACTCTCGACCTGCCTGATTTAAAGCTCTTCGTACCAGTTCATCTTGTGCTTCATATCGCGCCAATTCAACCATTCGTTCTGTGGCCTGATGCAAATGAGGATAAATCCAAGAATTACTATGATTAAGCCAATATTCATGGAAACCCTTATATCCCCAACTAGACTGAGCTGGAAGACAAACTTGATGCTCAGTATGTTTCTGTAAATAATCTGCCAGATGAGTCATCCGATAAGTGCTTTGGTCATACCAAGTTTTGCGGAATAAGAAATCCAAAAACCAAGGCCCTTCATACCACCAGTGACCAAACAACTCAGCATCGTAGGGAGAAACAATAATCGGAAGTCGCTCCATAATATGGTATAAATGCTCAACTTGGCGTTCCCGATTAAACATAAAATTACCAGCGTGTTCTGCTGCTTTTTCTCTTGACCAGTAAGGGTCGTAAAGTTCTTTATCTCCTAATCCCAAACCACGACCTGTAATTCTATGATATTTAATGCCTGTATTCTTGCGCTGGCCATTAGGCATAATATAAGGCTTAATATATTCATATTCTGCTTCCCAGCCTAAATCTTTATAAAACTCTCTATATTCTGGGTCTCCTGGATATCCCACTTGGGAAGACCAAACCTGTTGAGAAGATTCATGGTCTCTAGAAAAAACAGCTACTCCTGTTTCTGTAAAGATAGGGGCATAACTACCAAATCTAGGTCTAGGTCGAGCGTAGAGTACACCATGGCTATCTGTTAAGAAGTAACGTATACCAGCATCAGCGAGTAATCGCTCTAAACCTTCATAATAGGCACATTCTGGGACCCAAATGCCTCTAGGACGACGGCCAAAGTTTTGTTCATAATGTTGACAAGCAACTTCTATTTGTGCCCAGACTGCCTCCGGGTAAATTTTCATCAGTGGGAAGTAGCCGTGGGTAGCACCACAAGTCATAATTTCTAGGTTGTTACTGTCTTGAAACTGTTTAAATGCAGTAATTAAGTCACGGTCGTAACGTTCCCAGAGTTCTCTAACATTGCTGAAGTGAGTGGCGTAATGTTCTGCAAGGTAGCGGATATGACCATTGTGGGTATTGTGGTCAATTTCCTTTTCTGCTAATTCTTGCAGTAAGCTTAAGTGGTGTTCATAGCGATCTTGTAGTAGAGGGTCTCGCAGCATGGCCACCAAAGGTGGTGTGATACTCATGGTCAATTTAAAGTCCACACCATCTCGCTTTAACCCCTCAAACATTTGGATTAGGGGGACATAGGTTTCGGTAATTGCTTCAAATAGCCACTCTTCTTCTAAGACATAATCGCTTTCTGGATGTCGTACAAAAGGGAGATGGGCGTGAAGAACAAAGGCGAGGTAGCCAATAGCCATAGCATTTATAAGTAATAAAACGGTGAACTAAAGTTGAAATCGAAAAAAATTATAATATTTTCTTTAAGATTGTAAGGGTAAAGGGGTACAAAAGTTAATGCTATTTTGAATGTGGAAGAGAGTGGGAAGTTTGGGAAGTTTGGGAAGTTTGGGAGGTGTGGGATATCGAAGATATGCAAGCTGCTCCAATAATAAAAAATTAGGCATTGCATAAATGTGGGATGATTTTAATAGTTTTTTGAAATGGGCATCTTGCCCGTTCCTTATATTTTCGGACGGGCAGGATGCCCATCCCACTTAATATTTATTCATCCCTTAATATCATGTCCGGTAGCATCGATATTGTAAGCACGAAGGTAAGGAAGAAGGCTTTAGTTATCTAGGAGAGAAGGCTTTAGTTATCTAGGAGAGAAGGCTTTAGTTATCTAGGAGAGAAGGCTTTAGTTATCTAGGAGAGAAG
>JBCDJM010000348.1:0-7409 GCA_038747755.1 Cyanobacteria bacterium P01_H01_bin.35 | reverse complement strand
TTCCGCTTTATATGTCGGCGACAGCCGAAATACGTTTGCGGAGCATTCCGGAACGGAAAGTTGTGCGCCAGCAAAACGCTACGCGACATGGAAAGCGCAGCATTCCGGAACGGAAAACGCATTAATGCTCAAGCAACGTCCCTACGGGAGAAGGAAAAATAAGAACAATTCATATTAACATAGCTAAAATAAGTAAAAAAGTTATTTAGCTAGTGCTAATTACTTAATAGTTGAAGTCTTGCCCAAGTATAGCATTAATGCATGGGAATTGGTATAACAAGGTATCAACTTTTGCTGATGGGATAAAAAATATCTTGTGTAGTTGTACCAGAGATAATGTTTCCTAGTATCCTCAGCTAAACAGTATTTTTTTGTTTAGTGTTCAGAGTTTATGACAAAAACTGAATACTATTTACCTTTGCCATTAATGTTATTGTAATTTTACTGAACCTATTGCCTAAAATCAACTTGCAGCAGTATTTTACACAAGTTCAAAAACTATGAATACCAACTTGCTCCTAATTTCAAGCGGAATTAAGATAATATATTTGTATATTTACTATGTATTTAATTCGTCTAACTCTCTAGGAGAACAATAAATGCCATACTTAATTTATGCTCCAGATACTAGCAATGAAAAAGTATATGAATTATCGACAGGTGAAATTAGTATTGGTAGGGAAAGAGACAATATTATTGTTCTTATTAATCAAACAAGTGTTTCTCGTCATCATGCAAAAATTATAATTTTTCAAGATAGTGTCAGTATTGTCGATAAAAATAGTAGTAATGGTACTTTTGTTAATGGGAATAAAATTGATAGTTGCTTACTCAATGAGGGAGATATAATTCATTGTGGTAATGCAATTTTTAAATTTGTTAGTAATCTTAATCAAGAACAAGACATAGGTCCGAAAAATATAGTTAAAGAATACTTACAAGAGTCTGATAAAACTGAATTAAATCAACTCTTAGATCAACAACAATATGATTCACAATCAGTGCTTAAACTCAGGCAAAAAGATATCAATCTTCAGGCAGTAGATAAATTAAAAATTTTGTTGGAAGTCAGTAAACAACTTTCTTCTCCGACGGAATTAGAAATTTTACTAGAAAAAATTCTTGACTTGTTGTTTCAGATTATTAAAGTAGATAGAGCTGTCATACTTTTAGTCAATGAAAAAACTGGACAACTTGAACAAAAAGCAGTTAAAGGAAAAGAAGGAATTATCACTGAAGGTCGGTTTTATAGCAAAAATATTACTAATTTTGCATTAGAAAAAGGTACGACTTTTTTAACTACAGATGCTTGTCTAGATCAGCGCTTTGATAATCCAGAGTCAATTGTTTCTCAATCAATTCATGGAGCAGTTTGTATCCCACTAAAACCTAGAAATAAAATCATTGGAGTTTTATATGCTGATAATTTATCATTATCAAATGTTTATTCTGATGAAGATTTAGAATTTCTGACAGGTTTAGCTAATCAAGCAGCGATCGCTATAGATAATACTCAACTCTATAAGAAGATACAAGCAGAAGCAATTCTCCGAAATAAATTAGAACGTTTCTTTCCTTTAACTGTAGCTAGAAAACTCAAGGAAACAGATAAATTAGAAATAGTTGATACAGAAGTAACAGCCTTATTTTCTGATATTAGTGGCTTTACAAAAATGTCTTCAACCATGGAGCCACGCCAAATAATTTCTATGCTAAATGAATATTTTAAAATTATGGTCGAAGATATTGTTTTTAGGTATGAAGGAACTTTAGAAAAATATATAGGAGATGCTTTATTTGCCATTTGGGGCGCTCCTTATCAAACTGCTAATGATGAAGAAAAAGCGATAAAAGCAGCAATTGATATGCAATGGGCAGTTCGTCGGTTAAATCAACAGAGAGAAAAACGTCATCAAAAACCAATTGCTATTCATATAGGAATTAATTCTGGTAAAGTTGCAGCGGGAAATATTGGTTCCGAACAATTAATTCAATACGCTACTATTGGCGATACGACCAATGTTACTAGCCGAATATGTAGTGAAGCAAAAGCTGATGAAATTATGATTAGTCAAACTACAAAAGAAAAACTCAAATCACATATTTTTCCCTTAGAAAAAATTCCCCCAGTTATGGTTAAAGGAAAAGATGAACCTATACAACTCTATCGTTTACTTTGGCAACAAGTACCATCAGAACTTGATAAGAATTCCTGAGAAAGTTATGATTAGTCAAACTGCAAATGAATGCTGACACTAATAAAGTTTTTTTCTCAAACTAAAATAAATGGCTGACTGCTGAATGCTTACTAAGTGACATATTTTTTCCTGAGCAAAAATTATGCAAGTCATCTTCAAATAAAAAAGATTCACCTATACAATTTTGATCAAAAATATTGGTGATTTCTGAATAGTTCGAGGTAGAGCATACACGCTAGGGAATAGTAGACTTTCAAATAGTTTCAGTATTTATAAATGCCCTAAGCTTTATGAATAAAGCTATAGTATTAAATTAGAAAAAAACTGCTAGAATAATTGCTAAATTCAGTTTAAAAACCTAAAATTTTGTCAAAGTAAAGACTTTATTGAGGAAACTCTACTTATTAACTTTTGACTTTTAACTTTTGACTTTTGACTTTTAACTTTTGACTTTATGAAGGATTATTGCTTTGTTTCTGAGAAATGAGACTCAGGTTATGGCCATCTATTATTGTCAGAAACGAATTAATAATATGACTATAAGTTATCGATGTATAGACCATTTCTTG
This sequence comes from Cyanobacteria bacterium P01_H01_bin.35, assembly GCA_038747755.1. Taxonomy (GTDB): domain Bacteria; phylum Cyanobacteriota; class Cyanobacteriia; order Cyanobacteriales; family Microcoleaceae; genus Trichodesmium. The sequence continues at coordinate 4,642 of JBCDJM010000348.1, read as the reverse complement.
AACATTTAGAAAAAGAGTTATTTAGTAAATTTGACCTACGCAGCCGACCAATTCCTGCTGGTTTAGAAGCTAACGTTAGTAATAGAGGCAAAAATAAAGCTACTATTCAAAGTTGGTGTTATGAGTGTACGGAACTGAGAAAAATACGTTATACCTACATTGATGCAGGAGCTAAAGCTCAAGTATTTAATAGTGTAATTTATCCTAGTTACCACTACGATATTCCACTTTTAGGGATTGACTTATTATCTTTTGGCAAAAAAATTATCGTAGTCTTGGATATTCAACCTTTATTTCAAGAAGAATGGTACTTGAATAAGTATATAGAACCGATGCGATCGCTACGAGAGAAATATAATGACTTAGCTCAAAACTTAGAAATGAGGTTTTACGATGCCAATCAATATTTTTCTAAATATTTATTATTTGCCAAGACAGATGCAGAAACAGTAAAAACTACATTTTTCCAAGCTTATCAAGATTACATTAGTTTCTATTGGGAAATGTTAAAGCAAGCAGAAATTCTCCAGACAGAAGCAGAGATTAAAAAGATAGTTAAAGCCCAAAAAGATTACGATCAATATAGTGCTGAACGAGACCCAGCATCAGGATTATTTAGTAGTTATTTTGGCCATGAATGGTCAGAAAAATTTCTCTACGAATTTTTATTTGAAGATGCTGTACCATTAGCAGTTCCTACTACAACTCGATGACTTTGTTAACTATATAAGTTAAGAATTTAACTCACACCTCTCCAAAAATTTCAGGGGGGTGTGAACTGATTTTTATTGATAGTAATTCCTAAAAAATAATTATCGGATAAATTTGATAATTTTCCCAACTTGATTCGGCAAGGGGTCTCCCGTTATAATCTCCGACTGAGAAGCAAGAAACTTTTGAAACTTGGGTTCAATTATCTCTGTTTTGTGAGCTTCCCGTTAAATCAAAGATTATAACGGGAGAGACTTCACTTATTCCCCTTCTCTCCATTCATTTTTTACGAGAATGAAATAGGTATGCCATTTTAAAGGGATAAAAAGGGATAAAAATGGATAAAAAAGGAAATTTCACATTTTCTTGCCTTCTAGGGAAGCTGAAGGTATTGATAACTGATAACTGACGAGCTGAAATGAAACCAACTGGAAATATTGTGAATTTGTATCAACCTTTTCTAGATTATGCTTTAACTCAACTAAAGCAAGAACTAGAACTACAACCTTACTCTATCCCCTCAGGATTTGAACATAAAGTTGCTATGACTGGCAAAGGCAAAAAAGAACAAGAAGTTGAGACAACCAGTTATGCCTCTTGTAGTCCCAAACTCCGACAAATTAGAGCAGCTCATGTCCAAGGTGGTAATGCCCTGCAAGTATTAAATTTTGTTATATTCCCTCACCTTAATTATGACTTGCCCTTTTTTGGGGCAGACCTTGTTACCTTGCCAGGGGGACATTTAATCGCCCTAGATATGCAGCCCTTATTTCGGGATGACCCCCAGTATCAAAAAAAGTATACTCAACCAATATGGGACACCTTCCAAGAACATCAGCAACATCTGCCTTGGGGAGGTAATTTTCCGGAAGAAGCAACCCCATTCTTTTCTCCAGCTTTTCTGTGGACTCGTTCTCAAAAAACTGAGTTAGTTGAGACAAGAGTGTTCGAGGCATTTAAAGATTACTTGCAAGCTTATTTAATTTTTGTAAAGCAAGCAGAACCCATCACTAATCCAGAAGAATTAGCAGAAATTAAGGAAGCCCAACTACGATATTTAAGGTATCGAGCCGAGAAAGATCCAGCGAGGGGGATGTTTACGAGGTTTTATGGCCCAGAATGGACAGAAGAATACATTCATGGCTTTCTATTTGACCTAGAAAGGAAATTGGCCCTGAATCCTGCCTAACTTTCCAGCTTCAGAAAGGTTTGTTAATAATTTGTAACAAACAAAAACACAAGAGCATTGTATAAAGAGTATCTGAAGGGTTTATAAGATAGGGGAAAATCAAGAAGACCATTGATTAGTGAAGTTGAAAAGCTTCTCATAAACACTGTAAGGTTTTCTCAGGATTATAAAAAAATCCTAGTCTTACTTTTCCAGGCATGGACACTTAGCCTGAAAAACTAAAAAAATACCCATAGCATCGAAAAGCAACTAAAAAAAAGCAAATTAGGAGAATTAATCAATGTTTGATGCTTTCACAAAACTAGTTTCCCAGGCAGATGCCAGAGGTGATTTTGTTACACCTAGCCAAATCGACGCTCTAAGTGCAATGGTTAAAGATAGTAACAAGCGTCTTGACGCAGTTAACCGTATTACTAGCAATGCTTCTACTATCGTTGCTAATGCAGCTCGTTCTTTATTCGCAGATCAGCCTCAGTTAATTGCTCCTGGTGGAAATGCTTATACAAGCCGTCGTATGGCTGCTTGCTTGCGTGACATGGAAATTATTCTACGTTATGTAACTTACGCTACTTTCTCTGGTGATGCAAGTGTACTAGATGACCGTTGTCTCAATGGCCTTCGTGAAACATACTTAGCTCTAGGAACTCCTGGCGCTTCCGTAGCATTAGGTGTACAAAAAATGAAAGATGCAGCTATTGCTATTGCTAACGACCCTAGTGGTATTACTGCTGGAGATTGCACCTCTCTAATTGCTGAAATTGGTGGCTACTTCGACCGCGCTGCAGCAGCAGTTGCTTAAAAAAACAGTAAAAAACTTTTTTGTAAGGATGCACCTTAGCATCTCTACATCTTTTAACATTGTACCAAAAATTGTACTCACAATAATAAGGGAAGTACCTCAAACATGAAAACTCCTCTAACTGAAGCAGTAACTGCTGCTGATTCTCAAGGCCGCTTTCTAACTAACACAGAAATTAATGCTGCTTTTGGTCGTTTTGGCCGTGCTGCTGCTTGCTTAGATGCTGCTAAAGCTCTAACTGAGAAGTCTGAAAGCTTGATTAATGGTGCTGCTCAAGCAGTATACAACAAGTTCCCCTACACTACTACAATGCAGGGACCTAACTATGCTTCTACTCCTGTAGGAAAAGCTAAGTGTTCTCGTGATATTGGCTACTATCTCCGGATGGTGACATACTGCTTAATTGCTGGTGGTACAGGTCCTATGGATGAGATCCTCATTGCAGGTATTGATGAAATCAATAGCACTTTCGAGTTATCTCCTAGCTGGTACATCGAAGCTCTAAAGTATATCAAAGCTAACCACGGTATTACTGGTCAAGGTGCAACTGAAGCTAACAACTACATTGATTATGCTATCAATGCTCTTAGCTAATAGTTGGGACTAACTAGGTGGTGAATGTGAAATTAATATTCGCATAACTACCCGGAAATAAGATTCAACGTAGCTCGGGGAGGTATACAGGTGCTGGCCTCTGGTTAGTATTTGTTAATCTGTCCGAGCATCGTTATTTCAGTTATCAGTTATCAGCTATTTAGTTATCAGTATCTCTGGCTTTAAGATGGGTTGCTATTGACCTTATTTTTTGGTCATTCTTTTAGAAAAAACAGGAAGAAAACCTTATATATAAGAATGGAGCAGCAGTATTTGGAATTACCATCAGAACAAGTATCAGAAAATGGCGAGTCTCTAACTGTAGAAAAGGCGATCGCTAACCTAGGCCATGAAGAGTTAGGTAAACGATATTATGCTGCTTGGTGGTTAGGGAGATTTAGAGTTAATACTCCTGATGCTATTGAGGGTTTGCTTGCTGCACTAAAAGATGAGTCTGACCGTACAGAGGATGGTGGATATCCCCTGAGACGAAATGCTGCTCGCGCCCTTGGTAAGTTAGAAGATAAAAAAGCTGTACCTGCTTTAATAGAATGCTTAGAATGTTCTGACTATTATGTAAGGGAAGCAGCAATAGAAGCATTGGGAATGTTAGGAGACTCTAGTTGTATTCCGGTGTTAATCAAACTTTTAGAGGGAGGTGTCGAAACTGCTGTTTTGATTCCTGGTACACCTCATTTGATTCAACCCTACGAAGATATTATCGAAGCCTTGGGAACACTTCGAGCTACAGAAGCAATTTCTCTAATTAAGCCTTTTATAGAACATCCGGCAGAAAAAGTACAATATGCTGCAGCTAGATCTCTGTATCAACTGACGGGGGAGACAGTATATGGAGAATATTTGACTAAAGCATTAGAGGGTGATAATTTACAGTTACGACGGTCTGCACTATTAGATTTAGCAGCGATCGGTTATTTACCTGCAGCTAAGGCAATATCAGAAACCTTAGCCGAAAATAGTATGAAATTAATTGCTTTGAAAGGACTTTTAGAACATCACCTCACGATAAATTCAAAAGTCAAAAGTCAAAAGTCAAAAGTAGAATCTTCATTATCATTATCAGATGAAGCTATACAAGTAATGAATTTAATGGATTCACTTTTATAAAACATTCATTTATACTTCTTGTACTAAAGAGCAGTAACTACAAAAATATTTTTTTTTAGAAATATAGACAGGACTTAGGCAAAAACGCTACCTGTAAGGGAAATTCATGTTTGCGCAGCATTCCGGAGGAAATTTTCCCTACAAAAAATGCAATTTATAGATGCTTTGCGTAAGTCCTGATAGAATTAAGAAAGTAGAATTAGTAAATTAATTAATTCTGA
>JBCDJM010000347.1:0-7415 GCA_038747755.1 Cyanobacteria bacterium P01_H01_bin.35 | reverse complement strand
TACTAACAGGTATTTCCGTAATTTTATATAAAGATTCAGTAAAGATAGTCAGTAGTTTGATAAATTTTTGGTAAAGCTACACCAAATTCCTCACATCATAATAGTTAGAGACCAAAAAAAATAGCCCCCTCTTCTAGAGGAAGCCTCAGCTAAATTACAACACACAAACCAATACAATAAATAATTAAATATATTCCGTGAAGACTTAATTTCTTTTATTTATCTATATTTCATATACTAACAGGTATTTCCGTAATTTTATATAAAGATTCAGTAAAGATAGTCAGTAGTTTGATAAATTTTTGGTAAAGGGACAGGAAATATATGGCCACTACCCAGGAATTGAGGTCTCTGCCATGTCCTAATTGGTATATATTAAGGTGGCAATCTGCAACAGATGAATTTATGTCCCAACAAACAGTCTGGATAGCAAGGCACGGAAACCGCATCGACTTTGTTAACCCTGAATGGTTTAATACTGCGGAAAGACCATACGACCCCCATCTTTCAGATGATGGTATCCTTCAAGCACAACAACTAGCAAAGCGTTTAATTGGGGAAAATATTTCCCAGATTTTTGCCTCTCCCTTTCTGCGAACTGTACAAACTGCGAATGAAGTAGCAGAAGTTCTTGATTTACCCATCAAATTAGATTGGAGTCTATGTGAATGGTTGAATCCAGAATGGATGCCTGCTATGCCAGAAACTCTATCTTTAGAAACTATAGCCAAAACCTACAGCAGAATAGACCTTTCTTACAATGCAGGTACTCCCCAATATCCAGAAACCTGGGAAGCTTGTATGAAGAGAAGTGGAGACGTTTCTCAGCGTTTGGCGGCACAGTTTCCCACAGAAAATATTTTATTGGTGGGACATGGTGCTTCAGTTATTGGTACTGCTGCAGGATTAGTTGGTGAAATTGCTGAGAAAGGAATTAAGGCTTCTCTTTGTTGTTTAGTGAAAATTGTCCTTCGAGAACAACAATGGGTAATGGAATTAAATGGAGATACTTCTCATCTAGATAATAGAGAAACTACTGTCAGATTTGTTTAAGCAAATTCCAACCCAATTGGTGGAGTAGGGGAGTAGGGGGGAGTGGGGGAGTGAGGGAGTGGGGGGGAAGTAGAAATAATTAATACGTTGCTCGCTAATAATTATTAAAGAAGTTATTCAGACAGTGTTAATTACTTAATCATTGAAGTATCACCATTCATATAGAATTACTTTTGGTAATTGGTATAACGGGTTGATTTTAAAGGAAAAAATCAAAAACAGCAATGTACTATTGTATAACAATCTAGTAACTATTTAATAGTTTTTTTGCCTGTTATATAGTTATCAAAATTGCTGAAGTGAGAATGTATTTTTTAATTTGATTTTATGGCAGGACATAGTAAGTGGGCAAATATTAAACGCCAAAAAGCAAGAGTTGATGCTGTTAAAGGGAAAGTTTTCGCTAAAGTATCTCGCCAAATTATTGTTGCTGCTCGTAGTGGTGCTGACCCCGCTGGTAATTTTCAGTTACGCACGGCGATAGAGAAGGCGAAAGAAGCAGGTATTCCTAATGATAATATTGAGCGGGCGATCGCTAAAGGTTCGGGTCAGTTAAATGATGGAAGTCAACTGGAGGAGATTCGTTATGAGGGTTATGGTGCGGGAGGTATAGCTATTTTAATTGAAGCACTGACAGATAATCGTAACCGTACAGCAGCAGACTTGAGAAGTGCCTTTACTAAAAATGGTGGTAATTTAGGTGAGACTGGTTGTGTTAGTTGGATGTTTGACCAAAAAGGTGTGGTGACTATTAAGGGGTCTGTTAATGAGGATGAGTTATTGGAAGCATCTGTGGAAGGAGAAGCAGAATATTATGAAGTAATTTCGGAAGATGATTTTCAGGGTGCAGAGGTATTTACTGAAACTACTAATTTGGAAAACTTGAGTCAAGTATTACGAGAAAAAGGCTTTGATGTAAATGAGGTAGAGTTTCGGTGGATTTCTAGTAATACTGTTGAAGTGACTGATGCGGAGCAAGCGCGATCGCTGCTCAAGTTAATGAATGCTCTTGATGACCTGGATGATGTGCAGAATGTTACGGCTAATTTTGATATAGCAAATGAGCTTATTTCTGCTGTTTTAGTTTAGATTAATCTGCCATTTTTTCCCAGGCAATTTGTCTGGGAATTATAGTTCAATAACAGTATAGCAGATTTTACCCTAGTGAGGTACACCTGAGCGAGCTTTCCGGCTCCCACTGATATAGAATCCGGATAATTAGTTATCGTATTGCTCTAGGAGTCAGGAGTCAGAATTCAGGAGAAAGAAAAGATTTAAACTCTTGAATTTTTAAATTCGTATTCAATAAAACATTTGTAATTTAAGAGAAAGTAATTTTGCGATTAGTATTTAACCGGATTTTATATGATAAAATTTAATTATCAATATTTGATTTATTAATAACTAAAATAAATCCTAAATTCTCAAAATAATTGGGTCATTAACCCCAACTTTGAAGGAAAAATCTTTTTGGAGGGTTAATTAATGTTCCTCTAAACCCTCTTACAAAAACAACTTCTGACTTCTGACTTAGTTAAGTCGAAAGCTTGGTCAACATTGCTTCCACTGCTGGAGGTAAACGACGCATAATTTTACCTTTCTCTTTGTCAACAGTTACTAATGTCACTTTGGCAGTAACGAATAATTCTTTACCATCCAAAGATTGAATTTGGTAATCCCAATCCAACCTGACCCCTTCACTATTTACCATCCGGGTCTTGACAACAACTACCATACCCAACTTCACAGGTTTATGATAACGTACCGAAAGTTCAACTACTGGCAAATCACAACCGAAGTTAACCAACTCAGCAAATTCAATACCAATGGAACGCAAACTTTCAACCCGCGCTTCCTCCATCCAGGAAATATAAGTTCCATGCCAAACAATACCTGCATAATCAGTATGATGGGGATGAACCCGAACTACATATTCAAACCAGACTTCCGGTTTTTCAATGGACTGACTTTCAATTGCACTGGTAGGTAACTGAGGTTGAGATTGTTCTGATGAGGCCACTTTACAAAAATTTCTAAAACTCTACATTTCTAAAACTTACCATTGCCATTAGGGATTTATGCTAGTTTGAAAGACTATTATTATCTGATTCGCTTAACTTTTAAGATATGATAAACAAAATTTTGGTAGCTGTTGCTGGTCGGGGATTATGTGAACAGATGTTCAATATGTTGATTGAGATTCCCTATTTTCAAGCAGCATCTGTGACTGTATTGCACGTTGTACAGCCTCAAGCTAGTGCCCAACGTATGTCTGCCAAGTTAGAGGAAGGTGGAAAAATTCTGGCAGAGGCCGTGGAGTCTTTAAAGGTAGATCCAGAAAAAGTCAATCCTCGACTCAAGCAAGGAGACCCTAAAGATATTGTTTGTCAAGTAGCTGATGAAGAAGAATCTGAGCTAATTATTATGGGTTCCCGGGGATTAGGCAAACTCGAAGCTATTCTGAAAAATTCTGTTAGTCAATATGTTTTCCAGTTAACTTCCCATCCAATGCTACTGGTAAAAGATGATGTCTATGTCAAAAAAATTAGGCGCGTGATGGTTGCCTTAGACTCATCAGAAGAAGGGAAAAATTCTCTAAACATGGGGATTTCTTTCGTGAATCAAATTTCTGGGGGAGAATTAATTTTGAGTCATTTAAAGAAGGATATCAGTGGAAAATCAAGTCAAGATTATACTGCTGATGCTGAAAAAGATCCAGTCATAGCTGAAGCTTTAAAAGAAGCGAAAAAAAAAGGTATTCAAAAATATCGCTGTGTTAGTGGAAGTGGTAAACCTGGGCCAGAAATTTGTAAAATCTCCCAGGAATTAAATGCGGATCTATTAATTTTGGGTTCTCCAGATCGCCGTCCATCAAGTGCAAAGAGTCTTATAGACCTTGATAGACTATTAGGAACTTCTGTATCAGATTATGTACGGGTTTATGCTAATTGTCCTGTATTGTTAATCCGTTAAAGAGCGCTATGGGAAATTCAAAATTCAAAAGTCAAAAGTCAAAAGTAATATCTGACCAAAAAATTAGGTCTTATGCACCTTTTAAGGGGATAAAAAAATCTTCAAGCCTCTGACTTAATTTAGAGATACTGATAACTGATAACTGATAACTGAAAAAAGTAGGAGGGTGACATAAAAATTCCGCTCCTACTTTTTTTTGTAAACTGCTAAATTTTTAGCTTTCGTTGTTGCCAGTTTGAATATACAAAATGATTAAGAAAACCGCTGGCACAAATATGAACAAAATGGTTGCTACAAACCCTAAATTATTAACTTCCATGATTACCCACCTTGAATTTAAAGAAGCACTCAGCGGTCAGCTCTCAGCAATCAACAGATTTTTTTTGAGATGCCCTCTTTTGCGGAATATTCCGTTAGGAAAGGAGATTTGAACTGCGACTCAACCATCTGGCCTTTGAAGTTCCAGGGATTTTAACCCCTAGCTCTAAAAGCTGATAGCTGAATAGCTAATAGCTGATAGCTAGTTAAACAGAACAAAATAAGAATATCATTATTTGCGTTTTGGTTTTGTTTTGACAACCACAGGACCATTAACCAGGGTCTGACAAGCTAATCTACAATTGGAGGGCCTCTTTTTCAACTTTTTTTCTTCTACTGGAGTACGAGGTGAAAGATTTCCTATACCTTCAACAATTTCTACTACACAACTACCACACTGTCCATAGCCACCACAATTCATCATTTTGGCTGCAAAGGTATAAATGTCAATGCGATTTTCTAGAGCCTTGATCCTCAAGTTAGCCCCATCCGCAGCAATTACTTCCTGATTTTCGTTTTCAAACTTAATGTTGGCCATGATAAATTATTAATTTATTGTAATAAAATATTAACTAATATTAACAACTTTAACTTATTGCTCTGGTTTACACAACCCTATACCCTTTGACTAAAGTCAAAAGTCAAAAGTCAAAATTTTGATTTGATTGGCTTGAAAATTTTACTCATAACTGATAACTGAAATGTAGGTAGGCATTTTTTTCCGATAAATCAAGAGAAATTATGTGTTTGCTATTAAATGGATATTAGGAGAGATTAACGAAGTCAGATAGGTGAGCCTGAGCCGAAGGTACAACTTTTATTCCTGCCTCCTCTATAAATTCTCCTAATTTTTGACTTTTAACTTTTAACTTTTAACTTTTGACTTTGTTTATTTAAGGAGTATCTGACAAATTATCACCAGGAAGATTACTTACAGAGCGTTGCAGTTCTGACAAAGACCGATTATAGTCAATAATTGCAGTTAACAAATTATCCTCAGCCCTAGTCAAATCTGTTTCCTGTTGAATAACTTCTAACTGAGTTCCCACACCTGCTTGAAATCTTAGTCGCGCCAAACGTAAAGCTTCCTTAGCCTGTTCCACACCCAACTCAGCAGTAGAAATATTTTCAAAGCTAGCTTCCAAACCAAAAAAAGCTTCCTCAACTTCGCGACGAATCTGATTTCTAACTTGCTCAAACCTAGTTTCTGCAATCTTTCCATCTATTATACTTTGTCTGGCAGCTGCCCTCGCTTGACCACCATCAAAGAAATTCCATCTGAACCTTAGTCCTATTGTACTGCCATCAGCCCAACCCCTAGCTGCTCGCCAACTTTGGTTCTCAGTAGTTAATGCCAAAACATCGTAGGTAGCAAAGAAATTCAAGTTTGGTCTGACTGCGGAAAGAGCTAGTTTGCGCTGCTCATCACTTAAGTCTCTTTGCACTAACTGCTGTTCTAACTCAGCTCGGTTTTGAAAAGCTGCTATAATTGTTTCATCCAAAGATAGAAGCCAAGATCCTACTGGCTCAATTGGATCGGCAGCAGTCAAATTGATCGACTCATTAGCACTTAATCTTTCTGCCAAACGACGTCGGGCACTACGTTGATCTCGAAGTGCATTTGTCAGGTTTTGTTGTTCATTTGACAATGTTACCTGAGCTTGCAATACATCAAATCTGGTTCCGACTCCTGCTCTTTCTAAAGCTTCCGCATCTTCCAAACTTTTCCGAGCATTTCTCACAGCAGCTTCTCCAATTCTGACTCGTCCATCTGCTTGTTGTAAATTATAGTAATCGTCAGATACATTCAAGCGCAATTCTTCTGAAACTCTCTCTAGCTCTAACTCTTGTAGACGCATTTGTTCACGAGCAACTCCAATCCTGGAAGAACGAGCTTTACCAAGACCAAGGTCATAATCAAATTGAAATGAATTGTTAAAAGTTGTGGTAGGGAAATTTTGAATATCAGTGTCTATGAACTGATCTGCTCCTGTTACCTCAGCTACTCGTTGTTGAGCTTGTGCTTGCAAGTCACCACTGGCACTTTCTGTACGTTGTATAGTTGAGTCAAAAGTAAGACTAGGCCATAGATCAGCTTTAGCCTCTCGCAGAGCAGCTTTACTCCTTTCAACTTCTAGTTGAGAAACTTGGATTTCTGGATTATTACGTCGGGCTAAATCAATAGCTTGCTCTAAAGTAATTGGTATTGTTTCTTTTATTTGTACTTCATCAGGAGTATTGGGAGAGTATAGTGGATTGGAGTTTGGTTCTATTTGAGGGGGCGGATTAGTTTGTAAGGTTCCATTTGGCACTGGTGGAGGAAAACTTTCACTGTTTTGTTGAGCAATAATTAAGGTACTATTATTTGATGAATGTTTTTGATTTTCAACCCTGGCTAAATTAGGAACAGTAGTCATTGTTGAAGTGGGATTGAGACCTGTCATTATCTGAACAGAATTTTGCTGTTTTGAAGTATTGCCAAAAGTAGGTGGACGTTGAATAGTTGATACTAAACTTTGATTAGTTCTACCTGGTAATCTAATTAGAGAATTGTTACGTTTTTGGGGATTATTTAGTACGGATGCCTGGGTTTCAATCTGGGATAAATCATTTATTGTTGCCATTGTTGGAGCACGATTGATACTGGTCATCACTTGGTAAGAATTTCCTATAATTGGATTTATTTCGTTTTGTTTATTCTGATTTTCTGGTGTTGATGACTTTAAGTTTGTCTGGATTTTTGCTGTTTCAATTTGATAATTTTCTGTTTTTGATTTTGACTCTAGCAAATTTAATAAACTGGAATTTGATTTGTTTCCGACATCTGCTAAATTTTTCGAGTCTGGATGAAATTTTTCAGTCTCTTGATTATCCAGAATTATTGCTTCTTTAAAGCTAGTTTCTACTACAGGATTTATTTCAGTTTCTACTTGATAATTTTCCGGCTTCGACTCTAGCAAGTCTAATAAACTGGAATTTGATTTGTTTCCGACATCTGCTAAATTTTTCGAGTCTGGATTGAATTTTGCACTCTCTTTCTTTTCCAGAATAATTGCTTGTTTAAAGTTGGT
>JBCDJM010000346.1:0-7445 GCA_038747755.1 Cyanobacteria bacterium P01_H01_bin.35 | reverse complement strand
ATAAAAAATAATACTATACAGAAATAAATAATAAGAAAGATGTGTCATATATGATTTATCTGATGAATCTAAATTTATATGTAGCGTTGATTAATTAATTTAGTATTAGACACCCTTAAAAACTATAGCACATATAATCTTATATTGATGTGTAAAAGAGGTATTTTACGGCATTATTTGCTTTCTGATTTAATCAGAACCACTTTTATTTGCAACTCAATTTAGGGAAATATTTAGCCACAATCATTATCTATAGAGTTGCTAAATAGTTTCAAACTGTACCATGTCAAACCCTATATATATTTTTTTGTTTATAACCCTTCTATTTCTAAATCTTCAATAACTTGCAAACCTCTAGGATCTCCCACTCGTAACAAAGATGATTTCGCATCTTCCCGCACACCCATATCTTCATCTTCTTCTAATGCCTCAATCAAAGCATCAATTGCACCAGCATAAACAATATTAGATGGTAATTCTCGACATAACTGACCAATAGCCCATGCACAATTACTGCGTACTACAGTCATTGAGTCTCGTCGCAAGCCTTCAATTAATGGTGGTATTGCTCCTACTACCACCTCATAACTAACTTTGGCCATTTGCCCCAAAGAACTAGCAGCCCATAAACGGACTGCTGGAATATCTGTTCTCAGGGCATCAACTAAAGGGTGTAAAGAACGAGGATCGCGACAATTCCCCAAGGCCCAAACAACTCCTTTACGAACATAGCCATTAAAGTCCAATTTTAATTGTGTAATTAGGGGTTCCACAGCATCCGGACTAGGATTACGGCCTAAAGCATAAGCAGCACTTACCCGTATTAATGGACAATCTTCCTTTAATAGTTGAATTAATGGGGAAATAGCCCGCTCGTCTTGAAGTTCACAGAAAACCCTAGCGCCCATCATCCGTTGAGAAGGTTCTGAGGATGTGAGCAATGGTAGAACTTCCTCTGGAGCTGGCTTTGGAAGTTCTTCTTCTTCCATATAATCCAGAGGACTTTCTGCTATTAGCTGAATATTTAGTAGGTTAAGGTTTTTATTGTGCATAATCGTAATTTTACTGCACAAATGTACCTCTTTGCGTTAGTCAAAAGTCAAAAGTTATCAGGAGTCAGGAGTCAAGATTCAGGAGTCAGGAGTCAGGATGGTTGGGCAAAATTTACCGAAAAATTAAGGTATAAAGCCTCTATATTTATGGAGAAAAAGCTATCAATTTTCGGAGTATTCTGGAACGGAAAAAACGTGCGTTGTGCGCAGTGCTAAACGCCATATCCAATGGACTAAAAGAAGAAAAAAACTCCTTTTAGCCAATCCTTCTATGACAACAGAAGAGGTCATTTCAGTTAACAGTTATCAGTGAACCTCCGACTAAAGCCGGAGGCTTGAAATACTGACGTTGGATTTTTTCATTGCCTATCCAAGGGCAGGGCTGTTTCATTCGTCAAATAAATAATCGATCTGAATGAGAATTGGGGGCACGATTACCCGAATTTGCGGAAAATTGACGAAAAACTAGCGATTTTTCGGGGTGGAGGTAGGGAAAAGCTCCCTGCATAATCTTGGTCAAATCAACGGAATTTCTGAAAAATCAATTGCCACATCAAAATTATCGAGCAATAAATTTGGGGAAAATCCTGGGTATAGGGTGGAAAATTCTCCCCTGCTCCCTGCTCCCCCTGTACCTTAACCAAGAATGAAACAGCCCTCTCCTTAAAAGGGGAGGCTTTAAACCACAATATTTCGGTAATTATTAATTATTAATTGTTAATTATTAATTGTTGAAGCTTGGCTCATTTTCTCCCAACATTCACAAGCGATCGCCCAATCTTCTTCTGTATGTACTACTAAAATTGGTACTTTGGCATCTGAGGCAGAAATATCAGTATTCATTGCAGGTTTAGTATTTTTTTCTTTGTCAATTTTTAACCCTAAAAACTCAAAGCCAGCACAAGTTTTTTCTCTGATAATTGCCGAATGTTCTCCTATTCCAGCAGTAAATACTAATACATCTAAACCACCAAGAGAAGCTAGCATTTCTCCTATAGAACAACGGAGTTTATGAATATAAATATCAAATGCTAATTGAGCAAGTTCGTATCCTTCTTGCATAGCATTAGTGATATAACGCATATCTCCTGATTTTCCAGAAATGCCTTTTAAACCTGATTCTTTATTAAGCATTTTATTCAATTTTTGAGCATCAAAATCATACTCTCGCATCAAATAAATTAGAATTGCTGGGTCAATTGAACCGCTACGAGTTCCCATCATTAATCCTTCTAGTGGAGTAAATCCCATAGTAGTATTAATACTAATTCCATTACGGACTGCTGTTAAGGAAGCACCATTACCTAAATGACAAGTAATTATGCGTAAAGATTCTAGTGGTTTACCTAATATTTTTGCTGCTTTTTGAGAACAATATTTATGGCTTGTTCCATGAAATCCGTAGCGTCTAATTCCTTTTTCAAACCATTCATAAGGAATCGGATAAACAGCAGCTTCTTTTGGCATTTTACTGTGAAATGCTGTATCAAATACTGCTATTTGAGGTACATCTCCTAAGATTTTTTCAATGGCTTCTATTCCTTCTAAATGATTAGGATTATGATTAGGTGCTAGAGGGATAAGATTTGTAATTGTTGTTTTGACTTTATCTGTTATTAAGGTTGCTTCTGAATAATCTGAACCACCATGAACTACTCGATGACCAACTACATTTATATCTGATAATTTTTCTAGAACTTTTGTTTCTCCTTGACTGAGGGTTTCTAACATTTTAGAGATGCCTTCTAGGCGTTTTTCGTGGTTAAGTTGGAACTCTTTTTCAACGCCGTTTGCTTCTATTTCTAGAACCCCATAATCATCATTAGCCGTCCAGTCAATTGCTGCTTCCCAAATGGGTTTTGGCGGATTTTCTGGTAAGTTTTCTGTAGTAATTTCATACAAGCAACTTTTTTGAGAACTAGACCCTGCATTTAAAACTAAAATTTTCATAGTTAGTAATAATTTCTATTTCTTTATTTTACTTTTTTACAGGAAATGGAGGAGAGTGTGGGGAGTGTGGGGAGGGTGCGAGGTGTGGGAAGATGAAGAGAGAGATAAGGTAGATTAAATTTCGAGATGGGAGAAAAAAGTAAAAAGTATTTTAGAACTCATGAGGATTTAGCCATTTATCAATTGGCATTCTCAGCAGCGATGGAAATTTTTGAGCAGTCTAAAAACTTCCCAGTAGAAGAAAGATACTCTTTAACCGACCAAATTCGTCGTAGTTCTCGTTCAGTCTGTGCCAATATGGCAGAAGCTTCGAGAAAACGCAGATATAAAGCTGCTTTTGTTGCTAAATTAAGTGACTGTGAAGCAGAGGCCGCAGAGACTCAAGTTTGGTTAAAATTTGCAGTCAAATGTCAGTACATTAAACTTGAAAAAGCAAGAGAACTCTATGGAACTTATAATCAAGTCCTCAGTGGATTAGTCAAGATGATTACCCATCCTGATGATTGGTTACTCGATAACTCCCCACACTCCCCACACTTCCCACACTTCCCACACTCCCCACACTCCCCACACTCCCCACACTCCCCCACTCCCTAACTAGGTACCTTTTAAAGACCTTAATTTTTCGTCTAGATAACAACGATCTGATAAACAATGTAGTAATGGCCCGTGAGGACCAAATTCTACAATACTTACTCCACCAACTAACATAATAATGCGATCGCGATACCTGCCAATATCAATTCCTAATAGATCGCAAAGCATTATTCTAATAGTTGCTTTATGAGATACTACTAATACATTACCTGTTTGATGGTTATCTTGAATTTCTTGAATTACCTGAGAAGAGCGACGAGCAATGTCTATACCTTTTTCACCATCAGTAGGAGAATTCCAACCTGGATCTGTTAACCAACGAACATAATCATCGTGATAGTTACTATTAACTGTTGCTGGGGTTTCTCCTTCCCATTTTCCATAATAAATTTCTTTTAAACCATCCCGTAGCTGCATTTCTAAACCTACAGCATCAGACAAAGGTTTGGCAGTAGCAACTGTTCTTTTCATGGGACTAACATAAGCAGCAGTCCAATTTAATGAACCATAAGCTTGAGCAAATTGTTCTGCCATTTCTAACCCTTCGGGAGTTAATTCTGGGTCTAAAATTCCACAGTAACCTCCTGTTTTACTATATGTAGTTTCTCCATGTCGGATAAAGTATAATTTCAAACTCATGGGTTAGATATAGGATAATTTTTCTCCAATATTTTATCATTGTTATAGGGGAATTGAGATGATAAATTCTGTACCTTTTCCGGGAGTAGAAATACATTCTAATTGTCCCCCATGACGCTCGACAATAACTTGATAACTAATTGCTAAACCTAAACCTGTACCTTTCCCTACTTCTTTTGTGGTGTAGAAGGGATCGAATATTCGCTTTTGCACTGTCTCACTCATACCCATACCATTATCAGCAATCCTAATTATCAGAACTTTTTCTGCTTCTATTTCTGTAGTAATAGTTATTTTAGAAGAGGATTTTTTGTTTTTGTTTCTCATTGGTTGTAGTGCATCAATAGCATTACTAATAATATTCATAAATACCTGATTTAGTTCTCCTGGATAGCATTTTACTTTGGGTAATTTACCGTAATTTTTAACAATTTTAATTTCGGACTCATGGGGTTTAGCTTTAAAGGTACTTTCGAGAATCATCAGAGTAGAATCTATGCCTTCATGTACATCTACGTTCTTAACTTCTGATTCATCAAGACGAGAAAAATTGCGTAAAGATTCGACAATTTTTTTAATTCTGTCAGTTCCTACTTTCATTGAATTTAGTATATTTGGCAAATCTTCAACTAAAAAATCTAACTCTAGCTCTTCAATAATATCTGTTACTTTATCAACAGGTTCAGGATAATTTTCCTGATAAACTTGAATAATATCTAATAAATTTTGAGTATATTCATGAGTATAATTAATATTGCCATAAATAAAGTTGACTGGGTTATTAATTTCGTGAGCAACTCCTGCAACTAACTGCCCTAAAGATGACATTTTTTCACTTTGGATTAGTTGAGTTTGAGTTTGTTTTAATTCTTCTAGAGTTTGAGCTAAAGCTTTATTTTTTTCGTTCAATTCTTCTAGAGTTTGAGCTAAAGTTTGATTTTTTTCATTTAATTGTCGGGTACGTTGCTCAACTTTGTGTTCTAAAGTATCGTAAAGAAAAGCATTTTCTAGAGAAATTGCTGCTTGAGTAGTAATCATTTCTAATAGTTGTAATCTTTCTGAAGTAAATGCACCTGTTGTTAAATTATTTTCTAAGTAGATAATACCGATAAGTTTACGTTGGTTGGTAATAGGAGTACACAATATAGACTTGGGTTTCTGTTGTTTGAGATAAGAGTCGTTTACCCATTTTGCTTCTGTAGTAGCGTCATTCAATACCTGGAATTTTTGGGCACGCCAGACATAGTTAATTAATGCTTGAGGTAATTCTTGACTTACTGAAATAGGTACTTGAGGCCGCTCGAAATTTCGGAGATAGTGTTTATTCTCACTAGGAATAGTTGTATCTACAGCATAAGTTATTGCTTCGAGTATTAACTTTTCATATTTAACAAGAATGAGAGCGCATTTTTGTGCCCCCGCATTTTCCATCATTAGTTGAATCAAGGTTGAAAGTAAATTTTCGAGCTTGACTTCTCCAGATAGAGTTTGAGAAGCTTTAATTACAGTTGCTATATCGAGAAGATTTTCTTTCTTAATGTGAGAGTTATAGGTGTAGGTACTGTACGTACTGCTGCTAATGAAGTTTTTTTTGTCCGAAGAGGAAACTAACACTGTGGCGAGTAGTTGTGGGTAGCGTTTTTCTAAGTCTTTGACTTTGACGACTGCTCCCCAGTTCACATATCCATAGTATGCTTCGATCATATAGGTTTGGGCGATTTTGGTTTTGCCCCACTCTAGATAAAATTTGGCACACAGTTCATTTGCTAAAGCTGCTTCTTGAATATATTTATTTTGTCTCGCCTGGGCGATCGCCTCTTCATAAGCTTCGATCGCCTCTATTTTGTCTCCAAGTATTTTGTATTTTTCTGCTTCTATTAAATAGTATTTGTGGGAGTAGTTTGTAGGTGCGTATTGTGCCCAAAATTTCATTTTTTCGGCATAAGCAGTTACTTGCTCTAGTATTTGTTTTTGTTCCTCAACTGCTACAGTAGGATAAAAAGCTAGTTTAGCTAGTGAACTATAAAAGTAATATACGGGAAAATAAAAGTACCCGCTAACACCCCCCTCAACATATTCTTCTACCCGCATAACATAATTTTTTGATTGCTGAAAATTTCCCAATAAATAAGAGAGAATTAATTTATGAAGATAGATATGAAATAAAGCATAGCGATCATTAATATTTTCATAGAAAGGAATAAATTTTTCCTCATCAAAAGCACTCCCTAATAATAATTCAGGATTTTCTCCATCCCCTAGTAAATTCAGTACAGCTTGATGATAAACCTTGGTGTAGTAGTAAGTATTTTCTTGCTTAAATTGTTTGAGAGAATTGGTATGATTAGTTATTTCTGGCTCCAATATATCTAGGGATATACCTGCCAAGTAAGAGTAACAACAGTAATGAAGAATATTATAAAAACCATATTCTAAATCTCCCGTTTCTAAACCTATTTTATAAGCTTCTAGTAAATGAGGACAAATTTCTTGAATATGAATTTTCCAATGTTCTATGCCAACAGAGATTATATGAAATACTTTACTTTTCTCGTCTTTACTATGAAATTTTTCTAGTAGTTCAGAAGCAAGTATACCAAACTGATACCCAGTATCAATATCTTGTTCTACAGTGCATAAGAGAAAACCATAGGTGGTACAAGCAAAAGCAAAAAATGTGGATATTCCTGAATGTAAAGAGAGATTTATTTGCTCGCATATCATCAATGGTAATAAGGCGGGATTAGAAACAAATATAACCGAAAAAAGTGATGATAAAATGCGCATTGATGCTAATTTTTCTGGGTCTTCTAACAATGGTAAATTAATCAATTCTGAGATATTTTTTCCTATCAAGTTACTTTTTGTTGTTTGCAAGTATTCTTGAATATCTGATGGAGTTATATTTGTGGGAAAGCTAATACCAATAAGTTCTAAAACATATAAGCCAATAGTTAAAGCTTCTTGCAGTCTAGTTTGAGTAATGTAAGCTTGTATTTTAATTTCGTAGACTTTGACTTTATCCAAAAGTTTATTGCTTTTTTCTAAGACAATATCAACTAATTTCTCCATTTCTTCAAAGTCACCATTCAAATAGTTAGCTTCTGCTGCTGATTCATGTAGTGCTAATGTTAGTTGATATTGATTTGACCAAGGTTTTTCTGTCAGTAAATTTATACCTGTCTGAAAATAAGATATTGCTGATTT
>JBCDJM010000345.1:0-7461 GCA_038747755.1 Cyanobacteria bacterium P01_H01_bin.35 | reverse complement strand
TTAATTTTTTTAATTTTTTTAATTTTATTTAATATCTTATAAATCATTTTTGATTGCTATAGAAAAAAGAAAACATATAGTTACAGAATAATTTTGTAGTGAGCTTAAAATTATTGAAAGTATTTTTTCTTGGTTAGATACGTCTCAATAATTTATTTAGCAAGATAGCAAAGCAAGCAAAAATTAGGGGAGCAAAAAAAATTAGTTACGCTGATAAACATAATACTTTGTTTGAATTAAAATCATGTAACTGCCAGTGAATAAAACTTTCAAAAATTGATAATTAGAGATAGTTTTTATTATCCATTATCCATTATCCATTATCCATTAAATGATATGTCTAATAAGCAGCCATGTATTCTAGTGGTTGATGATGAGCCAAATAATCTAATTCTATTAGAAGAACTATTAGCATTAGAAGGCTACACTACTATATCAGCCAACAATGGTAAAGAAGCACTACAAGTTGCTAGTCAATCTCCACCTGATTTAATATTATTAGATGTAATGATGCCTGAAATTGATGGATTTGAAGTTTGTCAATCCTTACGTCAGAATGAACAATTAAAGACAATTCCCATAATTTTTTTAACAGCCTTAGATGATGAAAAATCTAAATTGAAAGGTTTAGAATTAATGGGGGATGACTATATTACAAAACCATTTAATACTCGTTTACTTCTAGCAAAAGTAGCTAATATTTTGCAGCTAAATCAAATACGTTCTCAAGCTACGACATCTAAAAATAGTCAACAACAAGTAGATGAACAAAGTAATTTACAATTATCGGCTGCATTGCGAATTAATCAGCTTTTATCAGAAAAATTTAGATTGTTTGTACCAGAGCAATTTTTATCCAGAATAGCACCTCAAGGAGTAGACTCGATTCAGCTTGGTGATGTTGTAGAAGAAGAATTAACAGTTTTATTTTGTGATATTAGAGGATTTACAGCAATAGCTGAATTACAAAATGCACGAGATACTTTTAAGTGGTTGAATTCTTTTTTTGAGCGAATGAGTGTTTGTATTTCGTCTAATCAAGGATTTATAGATAAATTCTTAGGTGATGCAATTATGGCAGTATTTGATAAATATGAATGTCATAGTTTTAATGCGCTAAAAGCTGCTGTAATGATGCAGGAAAGTTTGCAAGATTTTAATGCTAATTATGAGAAATATAATCTGGAAGAACCTCTAAAAATTGGTATTGGTATTCATACAGGTATTGGTGTTATTGGTACTTTGGGTTCTGAAAAAAGAATGGATTCTACAGTTATCGGAGATGTGGTTAATACTGCATCACGTTTAGAAAGTTTAACTAAGACTTATGGATGTTCAATTATTGTTAGTGAGCCAGTTATTTCTGAGATAGAAAAATGTAGAAGTAACTGTCAAATACAGGAATATACAGAAAATAATTTCAGGGGTATTAATCAGGAAGAATATTCTGACACTCAATTACAAAGTAATAATCTATCTTCTGAGCAAATTTATTATAGATGGATAGATAAAGTGACGCTTCGTGGAAAGCAGCAACCTCTGAATATTTATGAATTACTCGGTACTGCAAATAAGAAGATTGAGGCAGAAAAAATTGCAACCTTATCAATATTTAATAAAGGAATTAAAGGTTGGCAAGCAAATAAATTTCGAGCAGCTTTAGAATATTTTCAACAAGTTAAAAGAAAAAATGATACTGATAATATTGCTAGTTTGTATGTTGAACGTTGCCGAGAAAAACTTGGTTTAGGACAATATGGATAAAAATGACGTAAATTTAGCCGATCCAAATTTTTAATAAATTTGTATATAGCCTTTCTCTGGCTAATAAGTTACACCTATTTGGTATATTTTATTGAAATACAAAGGTTTCAGGAAAGCCATTTTAAGGAGCCTAAAAACTATACGCAATATTAAGAGGAAAATTTTCATCGTTCGCCTTCGAGAGCTTCAGCAAATGAAAGAACTCTTGCTCTCTAGGCAATATAAATGCGACAGCCATATCGCGAAGTTTGTAGAAAAGAAAATCAACCTCAAAGATATCAAATAGGTTTTATAGAACTATAAATCATAAAGCAGAAGACAAATTCCTAAAAAATCTACTCCCTACTCCCTACTCCCTACTCCCTATCTTAACCAAAACGACCGCTTACATACTGTTGAGTAGCTTCTTCCTTAGGGTTTTGGAAAATATTGTGAGTTTCATCAAATTCTACTAAATAACCAAAGCGTTTACCACCTTCTTCAGCTTTCGCATTAAAAAAGGCAGTTACATCAGCAACCCTAGTCGCCTGCTGCATATTATGAGTCACAATAATAATAGTATAATTTTCCTTAAGTTCGTTAATTAACTCCTCTACTTTAATAGTAGAAATAGGGTCAAGAGAAGCACAAGGTTCATCCATTAAAACTACATCCGGACTAATAGCAACCGCACGAGCAATACACAAACGTTGTTGCTGACCTCCAGACAAAGCAAAACCACTTTGCCCCAATTTATCCTTAACCTCATCCCATAAAACAGCTTGTCGTAGCGATCGCTCGACTATTTCATCCATTTCTTCTTTAGATTTAGCCAGACCATTAATTCTAACTCCATAAGCAATATTATCGTAAATTGACTTAGGAAAAGGATTAGGTTTTTGAAACACCATTCCGATACGACGGCGAATTTCTACAGGGTCAATATCTGGGTCATAAATATTTTGATTATGATAAAGAATACGACCTTTTAAACTGAAAATACTAATCAAATCATTGAGACGATTAAAACAACGTAATAATGTACTTTTACCACAACCTGAAGGTCCGATAAAAGCAGTTACTTTATTCTTAGGAATTTCTAATGAAACACCTTTTACGGCTTTAAAATCTCCGTAATAAATGTCAACATTTTCTGCTGAAAGAGCAGGTGCAGAATTTTGTTTAGAAAGATTTACTTGAGACTCCGGCATAAAATATTATCTCCTAATTTGTAAGCATTTAGCTGTCAGCTATCAGCGTTCAGCTATTTTTTAGTTTTAGATAAAAGCTTTATTGATTTTCAATCCTCACCCTTAAGAGGGAGGTCTTTAAAAATCAGAATTAAATCTAACTATAAGAGCTGACTTTACTCACTCTTTTCTGGATATGTATATTAGTTAAGTAGTTGTGCAAAATAGATTTCCTAGTTAAGAGAGGCAACAGGCAACAGGCAACAGAGAGTTAGTATAATGTGTAATTAATTTTGCTTATGCACTTAATCATCAAAATTTCTTTTGACTGGTTGCCCAACGAGAAAGAATACTGGTAATTAAAACTAATAAAACCAGCACCAAAGATCCTGCCCAAGCAAACTCTTGTAAAACCAAATCAAAACTACGAGCAAACTCATATACTAGATATGCCAAAGATGGTACTGTCGGAGCAAAAGGACCACGAGGCCAATTATTAGAATAAACCACAGTAAAAAGTAGTGGAGCTGTTTCTCCAGCAGCACGAGCAATAGAAAGAGTTATACCTGTTATAATACCTGGTAAAGCAGCAGGTAAAACTATCTGTAGAACAGTTTGATAATTAGAAGCACCAACTCCTACGGATGCCCATCTAATATCTCTAGGAACTATTTGTAAAGCTTCATCAGTAGTTCTAATAATAGTAGGTAACATTAAAATTGATAAAGCAACTCCTCCAGCAAATGCTGAAAATTTACCCATAGTTAAAACAAGTAAAGTATAGGCAAATACCCCAGCAATAATTGATGGTACGCCACTCAAAACATTAGTAGCAAATCGAATTGGGCGGGCAGTATTTTCATCACTAAATTCTGATAAATAAACTGCTGCTAAAATGCCAAAAGGTACAGCAATTAAACTAGCAATTGCTACTACCATAATTGTGCCTAAAATAGCATTAGCAATACCACCTGTAGTTTGACCTGCTGCGGGGGGTAATTTAGTAAATAAATCTAAGTTTAGACGAGCTATTCCTTTGATAAAAACATAAATTAATACAGCAAATAGAGGAATAAGAGTAATAACTATGGAAGCACCTGATAATGCAGTCATTGCTTTATTGAAAATTTCCCTTGGTCTTTTCGGGTTTCTTTTGAGGTTAATAATAGATTCAGAATATTGTTGGTTGTAGGTAGTATCTGCCATAATTAATTAAGATGATATGAGCATAAAAATTGGTAGTTTTATATTTTATAGAAGTAGTGATATTGGTATATTCATTAGATTAAGTTAAATTAGATAAAAATGCAGTATTTTGTGTAATTTAACTTAAATTCTACTAAAGCTGTAATCATAACTATCAATTTGATTTAGGCTTTGAAATTTATTAACTTGAACCAAATAGTTAATTAATCTAATCTGGTTTAATAATAATAGGATGTAGATGCCTTTCATTTTTCTCCATAGCTAATTTTCTTATTCTTCCTGCTCCCTTGTTTATAGGGTTTCTCAAATTACTGAGGTACAGTTGTTTTTCTCCTACCCTACTCCCCATTTCCTCATCTTCCCTACTCCCTACTCCCTACTCCCTACTCCCTAAAACCAAGGAATTTTGTACCTCACCAGCATGGGAATTGCTATATAAATAATTGAGAGTAAATAAAGTTATAGTCTGAAGTTAGGAATGAGTTACTACATTTGACTATTCAATGTTTTATTCTAGTTTTTTCTTGTGATACTCTTTCATAGAAGTAAAAACCCAAAGCAGGATAATTTTGTATAACAGAATCTTACTTACTAGCTTTAATAGATATGAAATCTAGAATTTTATTCCCTATTTTCTATTACCTATTCCCTGAATTATGCAAGATTAAATTAACAATTTAATTTCCTATTCCCTATTCCTTGACTTATGAAATCTAGAATTTTATTCCCTATTCCCTATTCCCTATTCCCTACTCCCTGACTTCTGCAAGAAGTCTAATACTTTGCCTTAATTTGATTTACAATCCAATTAGCTAATATATTTACAATTAGAGTTAAAGCAAACAAAACTACCCCTGTATACATCAAAGCAGAAAGTTGTAAACCAGAAGCTTCAGCAAATTGGTTTGCCATTAAAGAAGCGATAGTATTAGAAGGAGCAAAAAGAGTAAATCTAATCGAATTAGCATTACCAATTAACATTGTTACAGCCATAGTTTCTCCCATTGCTCTACCCAAACCTAACATTACACCACCAACAATTCCTGAAAAAGCTGCTGGAATTAATACCCTAATAATAGTACCCCAACGGCTAGCTCCCAAACCTAAAGAAGCTTGTCGTAATTCAGGTGGTAGACTTGCAAGAGAATCACGAGAAATTGCCGTAATAATTGGTAAAATCATTATTGATAAAATAATAACGGCAGGAAACATTCCCGGACCTCCAGCACGAACCCCATCAGGAATAGAAAAAAGTGGAATCCAACCCAGATATTTACCTAGAAAAGCTTCTATTGGTTCCACAAAAGGTAGCAAAACATAAATGCCCCATAAACCATAAACAACACTAGGAATAGCTGCTAGTAATTCCACCATAAAAGTTAATGGGGTACTAATTTTTGGAGGGATAAAATTTTCACTTAAAAATATTGCTGTACCGAGACCAAGTGGAACTGCAATAAACAGAGCAAAGACTGAACTAACTAAAGTTCCTACAATCATTGGGAATGCGCCATAATCCCCTTTTCCGTCATTAGCAACAGGGTTCCAAACACTTTTAAGTAGAAAGCTAAAACCAAATTCATTGAGAGATGGTATTGCTTGGGAAGCTACTGTTAAAGCCATTAATATTAAAATTGCTGCTATACCCCAAGCAAAAATTTTAGTTAGGGTAATAAAGCCATTATCAAACTTTTTTTCTGCATTGCTCCGAGACCGAGTATTTTGTTGAACTTGAGATTGTGCAACCATATAAATAATTTTTTACATCTATTTAGGGCAAATAGGTATATACCTTTTTAAGTCGTCATTAAGTTAATTTGAAGGATTATCAAGGAGTAATTTCAGGCTATATGACATGAAAAAAAATCACAAAAAATTTAATTCAGAATTCTGAATTCTGAATTAAATTTATTTTTGATACTATTTGAGAGTCATGTTGTAATCTGGGCTGATTTTATCAGCAGTTTCTAGAACTTTTTGACGTACATTATCAGGTAGAGGAATATAACCTAATTCAGAACTAACTTGTTGACCTTCATTTAAGCCATATTCAATCATTTTTTCTACACCTTCAGCTTTAGCTGCATCATCATATTGACCATAAGCAAGCATCCAAGTATAAGTTACAATTGGATAAGAATTATCCCCTTCTGGATCAGTAATAAAAGCTCGTAAATTTTCAGGTAATGTAACTGCCGCTAAAGTTGCGGATGCTGATTCAAATTTAGGCTCTATATAATTACCAGATTTATTTTCCAGGGCAGCCATATTTAGACCAGCATTATTAGCATAACCATACTCAACATATCCTATTGCCCCCTCAGTTTGACGAATTCCAGCAGCTACACCATCATTTTTCGCACCACCTGTTCCTACTGGCCATTGAACAGTTTTACCTTCCCCTACTTTCTCTTTCCACTCTGGACTAATAGCACTTAAATGCTTG
This sequence comes from Cyanobacteria bacterium P01_H01_bin.35, assembly GCA_038747755.1. GTDB lineage: Bacteria > Cyanobacteriota > Cyanobacteriia > Cyanobacteriales > Microcoleaceae > Trichodesmium. Next base: position 876 of record JBCDJM010000345.1, on the reverse strand, counting down.
GTGAAAACTCCGGTTGTACCACTACCATCAGAACGATATACAACTGCAATTGTCATATCTGGAAGATTCACGCCAGAATTAATTGCTGTTATCTTTGGGTCATTCCACTTTGTAATTTTGCCTAAAAGGATATCTACATAAACTTCCCTAGAAAGTTTGAGATTAGGAATATCGGGCAAATTGTAAGCTAAAACAATACAACCTGCAGTCATTGGTAGTAAGATAACTCCTCGTCCTACTTTGGCAATTTCCTCATCTTTCATTGCCACATCAGAAGCACCAAAATCTACCAATTCTTGAGTAAATCTCTCAACACCTGCTCCACTACCAACTGACTGATAATCTACTTGTATTGTAGAGTCAGTATTACTCAGGTCTTGAAACCAACGTTGATAGATAGGTGATGGAAAAGAAGCTCCAGCACCAACCAGGCTTACTTGACCACCGCCACCACCACAAGCAGCTAAACCAATTGTCAGAGCTACTGCTGATATTTTGGTAGTAAGACGAGTTATTCCAGAAAGATTTATACCAAATTCCATAATTATTTAGATTTCTATATTTCTCTAGACACCAAAAAGAATAGACGAAAGTTTAACATCTTGAGGTTAAGGAAAGGTTAATGCTTGTTTATGATTAGCAATCATTGGCCTAAAAATCAGATTTGAAGTTGTTTAACCCGATTTGATATAACTTAGTTAGGGTTTGCTGATTAAATATCCAATCCTTTTCAGCTAAAACTTTCAGCCTTTTTAGGTATTGAAAAAATCCCAGCTTTTAGGTCTGTGCGGTTCAAAAATTTAGTATTTTGGGCAGACAAAGACAGAAAAATTGAGGAACAGTTCTTACTCCTACCTCCTCACTCATTCCCGCTTC
>JBCDJM010000344.1:0-7471 GCA_038747755.1 Cyanobacteria bacterium P01_H01_bin.35 | reverse complement strand
TTATAGGTATAATGATTATTATATTATTTTTATCAGCTATAGGATTTGGAGGTTTACAAATTAGAGAAATAAAAGATACAAAATATCCCAATGAAGGAATGTGGCGAAGTTTATCAAATGGAGTATTATTAACAATAATAACACTTTCTATTTCAGTAATTATGCTCTTGGTGTCAAAGTTAACTAACTCTGAATTAATCAGTGCAATACTATTGTCGCTAGCAGAATTATTACCTTTATTGTCTTTGATAATTTTTTACTCTCGTGTTATCCAACACCTAACCCTCCGCATCATCTTTTTCCTCACAAAAAAAGCCCCCTGGAATTACGCCCGCTTCCTCAACTATGCCACAGAAAAAATGTTACTTCAACGAGTTGGAGGAGGTTATCGATTTATTCATAGATTACTCCAAGAACGTTTGGCATGGCGGTACGAAAATCATAAATTGTAGGTTGGGTTGACGGAGGAAACCCAACATTTGTAGAGCTAATATCATGTCTGATTAAATAACTGTAATAAAAAATATTTCCCCAATCTCGTAGGGACGTTAGCATTTTTGTTATGCAACCTCCCTACATTGCGGTTAATTAATTAAAACAGAGAAACCGGGTTGATCTGAAATGCTTTACTACTGACATCTACCTACCATAAACCCGGTTTCGGACTCCAAGCACATTTGCTGCTCTATAAAACCGATACAAAGCGTCACATAGCGTAACAATTTGATGTTTACTTCCTGCTTCTACTGAGGCCGTTGGCGGTTACTCATCCACAGGCATTGACGACCGAGCCGACCGCATCTCTCAAATTAATACTGGCGTTTAAATCTCTATCTATTGACAACCCACACTCTGGGCAATCATAAGTTCTTAAGCTTAATGGCATATCTTGAACATGACCACAGTTTGAGCAAGTCTTTGACGATGGGAAAAACCTATCAACTACTACTAACTCCGAACCGTACCATTGGCACTTATATTCTAGCTGTCGCCTGAACTCATAAAATCCTTGGTCAGCTATTGATTTAGCTAGCTTATGGTTGGCTAACATTCCCCTCACATTCAAATCTTCAATTGACACAATGCCGTGGTTTTTGGCTAAGTATGTTGTCAATTTATGAAGTGCGTTTTTGCGGATGTTAGCTACTTTTCTATGCAACCTGGCTATCTTCAGTTGTGCTTTTTTCCAATTAGCAGAACCTACCTCTTTATGACGATTTAGATATTGCTCTCTTGATAACTTAGCTTCAAACTGGCGATATGATCTGACACTTTCAAAGACTTGTCCATCACTCAATGTAGCTAAGGTTTTCACACCTAAATCTACACCGATAACATCAGTTTTTTTGGGTGTAGTTGTTGCATTAAATTCATAGCTACAGCTAAGATACCAATCACCTGCAAGTCTACTAATGGTGATTTTTTTGGTTGTCGCCTCAATAGGCTCATAAGTTTTGACAATACCAATAAAAGGTAATTTATGATTCCATCCATTTAATTCTATTGGTTTTCCACAATTATCTATTGTGAATGAATCATGTTTACCCTTCTTTTTAAACTTTGGGTATTTTCCTAATCCTTTAAAGAACCTTTTAAATGCTTCACCTAAATTGATGAAAGCGTATTGGTAAACCCTAGATGACAATTTTTCATCCAAGGGTATAAAGGCTTTGTATGGTTAGTAAAAACCTCTCTTAGCTTACGGGCATTGGGCTTGTCACCATTTTTATAAGCAGCATTCCACAAGCTTAAACCCCAGTTGTAACACCACCTACTGTAGCCTGCGTGTTGAGCCATCAGAGTTTTCTGCTTGTTATTAAGTTTGAGCTTGGTTCTAATGGATTTCATTTACTTGTGAACAAACTTAGTCTAATAGTACGCTTTATAACTTATTAAATCCTTATTCTTTGATTAAGTCAATGCTCCCTCATAAACTTTTGCCCAATTCTGTTGCTCAACTTCAGGAGCTAGTTCTCGTAAAGCTTTTTCTCTAGCAGCTTTACCTAACCGCTCCCGTAATAGAGGCGATCGCTCTAACCGCTTCAAAGCAACTACTAATTCCTGACTACAACCAGGGTTAATAACTAAACCATCTACACCATCCACCAATATTTCACCAATGGCACCAACATTACTGCCAATAATTGCCCGACTTGCTAACATTGCTTCTAACAAAGCATTAGGACAACCATCATTTAAGGAGGGAATGGCAAAAATATCTATCCCTGGTAAATAATTCATTACTTCGGAATGTTGTATTATTCCAGTAATTATAATTCGTTCATAAATGCCACTAAAATTAATTTGTTGTTGCCAATATTCTTGCTCTTTCGCAACAAAATCACCTACTAATAATAAAGTAAAATCAACATTTTCCACAGCAAGTTGGGAACAAGCATCTAATAAATATTCTAAACCTTTTTTATCGCGAAACCTACCTACAGCACCGATAACTATTCCCGAACATTTTTTGATGAGAGATGGAGTAGATAAAGATGCAAAATTAATAGGTTTAATAGAGTTCCAAAAAACTGATGACTTTGTTTGTAAATTTGGAGATAAAATTGTGGCGCGTTGATATAAATCATTACTAACAAAAGTCAACCAAGACGAATTTTCCAAACTCCAACATAATTGAGCGTGTTGTTGCGGATCAAAAATATGTTTATGTAAATCGCTTCCCCGAATACTATTAATTACAGGCAGTTGATTTTCTTTTCCCAAAAGAGTTGTTAAAAATCCTGTTTCTTTGAGAAAAAATCCATGCCATAAATCAAAATAAAACTTCTTTTGTAATTGCTGGAGTTGAAAATATATTTCACTCCGATAATCCATCATTGTTTTACTTAATGTATTAAATTCAGTTCCGCGAACTGCCGCAGTTAAACGATGAATAAAAATCCCATTTTCTTCTATTGTCTGGCAAGAGGAACGTTGAATTTTTATTTGTCTTTTACTGAAATGAAAAACAGCAACATGAACTTGATAACCCAAATCTAATAACATTTGAGAAATTCGAGCAACTGACTCACCCACCCCACCAATATCAGGAGGAAATTCTAGAGTTGTTAGACAAACTTTCTGTTTCATATTTATCAGGAAAAAGTCATAAGCAAGAAGTATTTAATCGACTAAAACTTCCAGCAGATTCCAACTATAATACCATTTATAAAAAACTTTTCTACATTTGATTGAGTAGGGAAGTAAGGGAGTGGGTGAGGTAGGGACGTTGCATAACAAAAATGCGTTTTCGTATAGGGAATGCTCCGCAAACATGTCGCTCCGCCTTTCGGCTGTCGCCGACATATAAAGCGGAAGCTCTGCCTCAGCAAAACGTCCGTATAAGCAAGAATAATTAACGTTAACTTACCTAAAATAACCAAAAAAGTTATTATATTAAAGTAATTACCTAATAACTGAAATTTTAATTAAGTATAGGATTAATGCATGGGAATTGGTATAAAAGGATAAACCCAAAAAAAATCTTTCTCTCGTAGGGAGATTGGATGCAACGTCTCTACCATATTCTATATATAGCAATTCTAAATAGGGTTTGCTGAATAAATATTAAAGCATTGACAGATAAAGGTAGGTGTGATTTTAGGTTTTGAAAAAGTACAAGGTTTTCGTTCTCTAGAGCTGCAAAAAGTTAGGATTTTGGGTTGACTATTGGGTGAAAAATAAAGGGATAATTTTGACTCCTACCTCCTCGCTCCCAGACCCATTCCTCCTGTCTCCTGACTCCTACCCTTACTCGCGTATACTTTTTCAGGAAGCCCTAAATAGATTGTGACAAATTAAAAAGTAAATAAAAAATTTGAAACTCCCACCAGTTAAGTTTTCCCTAAAAAGCAGTCATATTTTTGCCACGAATAAAATAGGATTGCTATAGTATTCAATTTTGAGATACAAAACAGAATTTATCAAGGCTTTTCTGCCACTATCTTAGATTCGTCTGCAAAGTATAATTTCTGATTTTTTGCTTTAATTTTTTTCTTTTTGCCAATAGATTTATCTGATAAAAGGTTGTACATTAAATTAGTTATTTGAGTTAAACCATAAAAATTTATATCTAAAGCCAAAGGACTAATATCTTGATTTATATTCAACTTTTCTAAAATAGCCTTTTGTAAATTATCCGAATTTAGTAAGTCTGGATGAATTGCTGTAAAAAAACCTAATTTATTCATACATTTAGCCCGAATTAATTGCTCTTTTGTTGGTCGAACTCTCGGCACAATAACTGCTGGTTTCTTCAAAGAAATAATTTCACAAATAGTATTGTATCCCGCCATAGAAATAATTAGATCGGCTGCATTAATATAACTTATCAAATCATCAGTAAATTCGAGAATTTTCATATTATCAAATTCTCTGATTGAATCAGATAAAGCTTGCTGATTTTCAACAGACATTTCTGGTCCGGAAACAATTAAACTCTTAACTTTTTGTGTGACTGATATATTTGCTAACGCTGGAATAGAAGTATTAATTAAATCATAGCCATCCGCACCACCGCCGACAGTTACTAAAATAAACTTTTCATCAGAACTAATATTTAACTCTTGTCGCAATTCCTGAGAATTTTTATTGACTTTCTTGCAATTAAGATAACCGCAAAATTTGACTTTTTTAGAGATAGAAGCAGGAAAATTATATTTTTTTGTCATGTCAAAAATGTCTGGTGTACCTACCACCAAGACTCGATCATAAAAACGTTCAATTCCTTGATAATATTGATTATTTTCCCACTCTCTAATAGTACGTTTCGGAGTATCAAGTATATCTCTGAGTAATAAAACTAACTTAGGTAAAACATTCAAATTTTGAATATTTTCTAGAGTATCTTTCAATTCCCCTTCTAAACCATAAGGTTTTTTATCAACTAAAATAATATCTGGCTGAAAAATTATTGTTGTTATTTTAATTAATTCAGAACGTAACTTTAAAGTTTGTTCTATTTCAGTTCCTAGAAATTTAACTGATATTTCTCCTAATTCATTCCGCCCAATACAAGGAAGTTTAATATAGTCTAATCTCTGAGGAATTCTCAAACAATGCACAAATGGTGAACTAGATACCAGTAAAATTGATAATTCCGGTATTTCATCCAGCAAAATTTGACAAATTGCTAAAATCCGCCGTAGGTTTCCTAAACCATAAGTATCGTGAGAGTAAACCATTATTTTCATGGCTAATTTCCTAATAATTTAGTAGTCTCCTTAATTACAAGAAAACCGTTTAGCAATTCGTGATTTTCATCATCTATTCAACCGTAACAATAGTCAATACCTGAAAACTCCTTAATCAAGTCAGAAGTCAGAATTCAGAAGTCAGAAGTTATTTTTGTAACGTCGATGTGAGCAAACCTCCAAAAATATTTCGCCTTAAAAGGCGAGATTTTATACTATTTCTCAAAAAGAATGCTATGTATGATTTGGTGTAAAAGTATGGGAAATGTGGGAGGTTGGGGCAGTGGTTAAAAGTAGGAAAAATATATATAGCAATTCCCAAAAAGAGTGAGGTACAAAATTCTAGGCTTTAGGCAACAGGGAACAGGCAAGAAAGATAAAAGTGTACCTCACGCTTACTGAGAAACGCTATACTAAAAGACTAATAATTGTCAAAAAAATACTTTGAACCTTGGTAACTATTTAACTTCTGAAATCAAATTGGTATTATACCCAATTATTTTGATAATTAAAAATCCTGGAGGTCATCTAAATAAAGGCCCCCAGGTTTCTAGTTTGATGGTAATTTAATTGGTTCTATGCAACTGTATGTCCAGAAGCAGTAATTACTTCCTTAATGGACTCTTCAGATGCTTTGGTTTCTACTGTAACTATCTTTTGCTCCACATCCACTTGGACATCAGCTTCAGACTCAAGATTTTTGATTGCTTTAGTAATAGTATTTGCACATCCACCACAAGCAATAGACGGAACTTTTAATTGCATTGTCATCTGATAGTATTAGTTATTTGACTACAAATTTTTCATCAGTATAGCAGTAGTTATCAATTTCCGGAATTAGAATTACAAAATTTTTCAACTTTTGAAGTTACAAAATTCTCTTTTCTAGGAAACAGAGTTATTAATGAATATAGCCTTTAAAGTCAGCTTTTATAGCCAGATTCAATTTACCTAAATTAATAAAGCTTTTATCTACAACTCAAACAAATAGCTGATAGCTAACTGCTGAATTATTACTCTAGATAAGAACATGACAAAAAATTAATTTCTCTGCTAAATACTCAATTATAAAACCTATTTAACTATAAAGACTAGCAACATATTCTCCATAACCATTGTAAAGTAAAGTAGGGCGTTTTTCCCAAGACCAACTCGCACCTTCACTTAATACCCTTTCATTTGCTTGTGACCATCGAGGATGGGGAACTTCAGGATTAACATTTGCTTCAAAACCATACTCATTAGGTATCAAAGTATTCCAAAATGTTGCAGGTCTTTTTTCTACAAACTCAATTTTTACTATTGATTTTGCTCCCTTAAAACCATACTTCCAAGGAATAACTTCTCTCAACGGCGCTCCATTTTGTTTTGGCAATGACTTACCATACATTCCCATAGCAAAAAAAGCTAATTCATTAGCCATTTCATCTATTCTTAAACCCTCCGTATACGGCCAAGGATAACCATTAGCCCAAAAACCAGGACCTTTAGTAATTTCTGAATCGTAAAAAGATGTAAAACGAACATATTTAGCTTTTGATGTTGGTTCCACATCCGCCATTAATAACTTCATAGGAAAACCAATCCAAGGTACCACCATTGCCCAAGCTTCAACACACCGAAACCGATATACTCTTTCTTCTAGAGGAAACTTTTTTTGTAGTTCATCTATGTCATAAATACGAGAATTTTTCACCAAACCTGTAACTTCAACTTTCCAATTTTCAGTAGGTAAATTTTGAGCATTTTCCCAAATAGATTTACTACCGCCAAATTCATAGAAATTGTTATATTTTGTCGCTAAAGCTTCGTCAGTTATTGGTCTGTCAACTTTAGCAAAATTGGAATTAGGTGTAAATTTGCCAATAGTTGGTAAAGTTGCTGCTGTAGAAATTAGAGATGTTTTTGAGTTCCCAGCACAACTTGTCAGAGTAGATAAAGCAGTAGCACTCAAACCAGCACCAATTAAATTTTTCATAAACCGACGGCGGTTTAAATAAACTTTTTCTGGAGTAATTTCTTTTTCAGGAATTTCCCAAGACTTTTTGATCCGGATTAGTGGCATAATTAATTGTTAGTTGCTATGAGATTAAACTGGTATATCAAAAAATTATGAATTTTTTACCTAGTGTACAATAAAAAAGGAATTCAAGAATTTAGAATTTAGAATTTAGAATGCAGAATTGATTTGAAGAATTTAGAATTTATAGCATTTCTCATAAAGATGAGGCACATTTACGCTCCCCCTAAATCCCCCTTAAAAAGGGGGATTTTGAAAC
>JBCDJM010000343.1:0-7500 GCA_038747755.1 Cyanobacteria bacterium P01_H01_bin.35 | reverse complement strand
TTTGATTGACTATTGGCTGAAAAATCAAGGGACAATTCTTCCTCCTTGCCTCCTTATCATTCCTTACTTCTCCTGTCTCCTGTCTCCTGTCTCCTGACTCCTACCCTCACCCATAATACTTTTTCAGCAAACCCTAATTATTCATTACTAATTGCTGATAGCTGACTACGAGCTAGCTGAATCCTTACATTAGGGCTAAAGCCTAACTATAAACAAATTGTGTATAAATCCATCTTTTGCTTAAGTCCTGAAAAGTAATTATTCATTACTAATTGCTGATAGCTGACTACGAGGTAGCTGAATCCTTACATTAGGGCTAAAGCCTAACTATAAACAAATTGTGTATAAATCCATCTTTTGCTTAAGTCCTGATTCGTTAACCAAACCTATAAAGGGCTAATTTTTTATTATTAAGCATTTAAACAAATATGATATTAAACCAAGTCAAACTAAACTTTTCAAAAGTAGAGATTGCCAGAAATAATGTTGGCTTTCTGGTTCTTCAACCCAACCTACGTTATTTATTCCGGTAGCCAATCTTCATCTAATATCTGTTCAAGAGTATAAGGGTTAATTTCAGCTAATTGAAGTTCTGATTTAATTTGAGCAATTTTTCTAGCTTGATCATAAAGATAATCAATTCGTTCAGCTAAATAATTTCGTAAATTTGTTGTAAGCTTTAATTCCAACTAAGTCCGAAAAGTCAAAATTTCTCCACGCCAATGTCTAGAATGATTAGCTCTTTCTTCTGACCAATATTGATAAAGTAGTAAATCTTGAATCATTAAAATCACGAAACTTTCAACGGCACTTTTTTCACTTCTACCCAATGCTTCTAATTCTGCAATTAAATTCTCATAATCTAGGTTTGATAATTGACGATTATTTAGTAGTTTTATTGTTTTTATAACCACTGAAAATAATCTACTTCATACAGTAATTTTATATCGGTTGCAATTTTTTCTAGTCCTTTTTCCGCAGCAATTAGACGTTCTGCACCTAAATCGACAAATAAATTTTTGTCCCGTGACACTTTTAGGCGATATAGATCGTGAGTTATTGTCCATCCATCTTTTTGAATCGCTGCGCTGCTTTGACAGTATCATGGTAATAATCACGGGCTAGCATTATGACACTTCTCCTCGGAAGGCTTTTATATATAGTTAATAATGTAGTTAGTGAAGCAATATCTCTGTCATTACTTTCCATAAACTACTTGATGAGTCTTTAAAATATTAGCTAAACTATAGGGATTTTTAATCATAGTCTTTTCAACTAAATCAACCGGAAATCTAATTAGTAATTAGTAAAATGGAAACTACTTTGAAATCTCTGAAATAATTGAGATTACTTTCCTACGGAATGCTACGCAAACCCTCAACTTTGTTCTAGTTCCAATGACATAGTTATGTTTAATTACCGAATAATTAAGGTTTAAAGCCTCTCACTCGCCGTGAAGAAACAAGACAAAATTTTTCCTACCGCGTCAATCCTCTTCCTTTTAGGTAGAGGTAATTATCCATGATCCATGCTCCATTATCCATTAATGAAATTCCCCTAGTTATAGTTGTTCCGGTAGCCAATCTTCATCTAATATTTGTTCGAGAGCATAAGGGTTAATTTCTGGTAATTGAAGTTTTGATTTAATTTGAGCGCTTTTTCTAGCTTTACTATAAAGATAGTCAAGTCGTTCAGCTAAATGATTTTGTAAATTTGTTGTGATTTTTAATTCTAATTGAGTCCGAAAAGCAAAAATTTCTCCACACCAATGGCTAGAGTTATTAGCTCTTTCTTCTGACCAATATTGATAAAGGAGGAGATGTTGAATAATTAAAATAACGAAACTTTCAACAGCACTTTTTTCACTTCTACCCAATGCTTCTAACTCCTCAATTAAGTTCTCATAATCTAGGTTTTCTAATTGACGATTATTTAGTAGTTTGATTGTTTCTTCTAACCAGAGGAAATAATCTTCCTCATACAGTAATTTTAGATCGGTAGTTTGACTAGCCATATTTCATCTCTGTATTCTGACAAAAAATAAGGTTTCAAGTCTCCCTTTTTAAGAGGATAAAAAAATCGGTAGTGGAGTACAAATAGTGATTTTTGCAGTTAGGTTCCTGACAGTCAAAGGGGTTTAGTTATAAATATCACTACATCTACAGGACTACCAAAAAATTAACTTCACTATTTCAAGCCTCTGACTTTAGCAGGAGGTAGTAATAACTAATAACTGATAACTGAAATAACTCCCGTCAAACTATCAAAAAAAGTCTAACGGGAGAAATTCTACAATTCTAGATTAACTTAACAACACGCAAGCCAAACATTAAAACTGTAGCTACACCTAAAAAAGCAACAAAAATTCCAAAAAAAGCAATTATTCCTTCAGTAGTCATTAACTTTTCTCCTAAATGGCGAATAAAACTATAAAATTAAGTCTAATATTTATTGTTCAAAATGGCAAAGTCTTAAATTACTCATGGCATCCATCACCGTTCAACTTCCCCAAAAATCTTATGAGATAGCGATCGCCCCTGGCAACCTTGACAAACTTGGCCCAAAAATGGAACTCCTCAACTTGGGCAAAAAAGTCTTGCTAGTTTCTAACCCAGAAATATTTGGTCATTATGGCGAAAGAGCGATCGGCTCACTTCAAGAAGCAGGTTTTGATGTCTCTCATTGCATCCTCCCGGCAGGAGAAGAATATAAAACTCCCCAAACTCTTCATAATATTTATGATGCAGCTTTAGCACACCGTCTCGAACGCTCTTCCACAATGGTTGCTCTAGGTGGTGGAGTGGTTGGGGATATGACTGGGTTTGCTGCTGCGACTTGGTTGCGTGGCTTAAATGTGGTGCAAGTTCCCACTTCTCTTCTGGCAATGGTGGATGCTGCTATTGGTGGAAAAACGGGAGTTAATCATCCTCAAGGTAAAAATCTTATCGGTGCTTTCCATCAACCACGGTTAGTATTAATTGACCCAGAGGTACTTAATACTTTACCCGTCCGAGAATTTCGCGGAGGGATGGCAGAAGTGATTAAATATGGAGTAATTTGGGATGCAGAATTATTTGCTCAGATGGAGAATAGTCAGAGTCTTGATGAAATTAATAATTTAACACCAGGGTTATTAGAGGAAATCTTGATTAGGTCTTGCCAAAGTAAGGCAGATGTGGTAGCAAAAGATGAAAAAGAGTCGGGGTTAAGAGCAATTTTGAATTATGGTCATACTGTTGGTCATGCGGTAGAAAGTTTGACTGGTTATACCGTCGTGACTCATGGGGAGGCGGTAGGTATTGGAATGGTGGCTGCGAGTCAGTTAGCGGTAGAGTCAGGAATGTGGGATGAGGAGAGCGATCGCCGTCAGTTAGGTTTGATAGAAAAAGCTAGTTTACCGACAAAGTTACCGAGTGGGTTAGATATTGAGGATATTTTGGTTTCTTTACAGACAGATAAAAAGGTAAAAGCAGGTAAGGTGAGGTTTGTCTTACCGATTGGAGTAGGAGTAGTGACAGTGACAGATAAAGTAAGTGCAGATGTATTGAGGGGAGTATTGGCAGGGATGGGTTAATTCAGTCATCAGTTATCAGTTATCAGTTATCAGTGATGGACTTTAATTTTGTTAATAGGACTTACGCAAAGAAACCCGGTTTTTAGAATAAAATAAATAGTTTTAACAATAGACATCTACGAAATTAATTGATAATTCGTAATATTCGATCTTCTATTAATACTATTCCAGCCTTTTCTTGAAAAACTGATTGACGTACTTCTTCTGGAATAGCTAAATATAATTTTTGTTCAGGTTCGTAACGATTTAAAAGATATTCATACAATACGAATTGACTAAGAGCTTGTTCTAAATCCTTAATTTATGAAGCATTGGGAAAGCTTTTGACTTCAATAGCAATTTTTTCTAATCCTTTTTCTACAACAATTAGACGTTATGCACCTAGATCGACAAATAAATTTTTACCCCTTAACAATTTAAGACGATACGGATCGTGAGTGATTTTCCATCCGTCTTTTTGAATAGCAATCTTAACAGTATTATGATCATAATCACGAGGTGGCATTATGATAGTTCTCCTGAGAAATTTCTAGCTATAATTAAGTAGGTATACTCCAAGAATATAACCCAACCTACAAAGCTATAAATTAAGAAAGTTTGGCTCATCATAATTAATAGAATTAGTAGAGTTAGCATCAGTAATGTACTATTGTGAAGATGAACAACCTTATCCTAATAATAAGACTGACCAGGATTATCAAATAAGACGAAATAAAATTGAGGCTGAACGCCAGAACTTAGAACTTACTGAAATTAGAGCCAAGCAAGGAGGTTTAGCAGAGGAAGCAATTCAAGAAGCTAGAGATATTGGAGAAGCTAAAGGTCGCCGATATGTTGCTCAAAAGATAGCTCGTGGTAGTTACAACATCGCTTGTAATCCTTATAATTTGACGGAAGAATAAGTATAATCGATAAAGTAATAGGAAAATAGTCAATTACAGTTAGGTTTCTCTTCTGCATAAGTAAAGAAAACTCATCGTTACAAATATGGTTAAGTTAGAAGCAAAAATTTTCAATCTTGTAGGTTAGGTTGAGGAAGCAAAACCCCACATTTTGCTAATTTTTGTGAGGTTATTCTTATGGATAAACCTTACTCAAACTTTGTTCAACACAACCGATAATTCTTAATTCTTAAAATATTTGTTTTCTCCTGGAATACTGAAAACCAAAATCTGAAATTCCCTATATTAGCTTGAGGAAGTGAAACCCCACATTTTTAGAGTTTTTATTAGGTGACTCTTATGGATAAGCCTTACTCAAACTTTGTTCAACACAACCGATAATTCTTAATTCTTAAAATATTTGTTTTCTCCTGGAACATTGAAAACCAAAAATCTGAAATTATATAGGTTAGGTTGAGGAAGCAAAACCCTACATTTTGCTAATTTTTGTGAGGTTATTCTTATGGATAAGCCTTACTCAAACTTTGTTCACAACAACCGATAATTCTTAATTCTTAAAATATTTGTTTCCTCCTGAAACAGTCAGAACCAAAAATTAGAAATTCCCTAGCTTGACTTGAGGAAGCGAAACCCAACATTTACTTCCCACTTCCCACTCCCTACTGCCTACTCCCTCTTTAATAATAGAAATTAAAATACCAAACAAATCTCCCAAATTTCCAATAAAATACTCGCCCGCTTCAATCTCAACTAGATTTTCTATCAACCTTAAAAACTTCCAATTACTGCCTGTTGTCACAATTCCATAAATATAAAAAATTTGATTATTTTTTTGCCGATTAAATAATTGAGCAGCTACCATTCCCGCAATACATTGGGCTAATTCAGATTTAATATTATCGTTTTTTGCCTCAACAATTATCACCACAGGAGCAGTTATTTCTAACTGTTTGGGAGAATAACTAATAATAAAATCACATCTTCCTGTTAATCCCTTACTTTTATCCACATTAAACTCTGTACCAGAAAATAAACTAATTTGGCGATTAAAATATTTTCTGAGTTCCACAATAATTGGAGAAACAATCAATTCCGTTTGCGGAGCATTCCGTCAGGAAACGCGCTTTTTCTGTATCTATTTCTAATGCTAAAGGAATATTTTCAGCTAAAATTTCTTTCAGGAAATCACTAGGATTTACAGATTCTATCGACTTGAATAATTCTACTCGTTCCTGAACTATCAGATTAAATTCAGATTCTAATTGTGAGAGAGAAAATTCACTGTAAGACATACCACAAAGTAAAAAGAAAGAAGTTGGAAAAATCTCATAAATAAATTTATTCTACCCACTTAAACTTCTTATATTAAATTATATTTCAGATTTCTAATTTTTCATAATCGCCTTTGGAATTTGACTTGAAATATTTTGATTGGCGATCGCTCTGAGAAAAAAAATTTAAGCAAGAAGGAAGAAGGAAAAAGTTAGAAAAATCTCATCAAAAAATTTATTCTAGGAAATCTACAGTATTTGACAACTCTAGTAAGATTATTTTTTTTTACTAGAAACTACTTTCAATTTCAGATTTCTAAATCAATTCCATTATTTTTGAGCATTACTAAAATATTCTATTTCAATCTCGAAAACCAATTCTTTGCATACCCTAAAATAACTTATCTGTCAATAGCCATAATTACTTAACCACTTCTACTCAGAAAAATTTGTTGTTTTGAGGTTATTTACCTTGGCAAAAAATATTAATAATTAGAATAATATTAACCTAAATACTTGCTTGTAGCTTTATTCACGACAGAATATTTTACTTTTAAACACAATATTGGCATAATATCTTATGTACACATTATGATACCAAATGCCTGAAATAACGCAAGTCTGTGAAATATTTTGTAATAATTTGGAAAAAATCGGAGCTTGTTTGATTAAAATAAAAAAATTGAATTACTGAAATTATAAGTTAAATCTATAATTTACCGAAAAATAAAGGTATAAAGCCTCTCCCCATAGGAGAAACAAAAAAAACTTCCTTTTATTCAATCCAATCCGTTTTAAGGAGAGGTAATTATCAATTATCAATTATTAAACCCTATTGTCTAAATTTTAATTTCAAACTACTTTTGGATGATAGCGCGATCGCATTCCTGACAAAAAAGAGAATATTACCTAAAATTATTATAGGGATATTCCATAGAACATCCCTACATTCTCACTTACATTATTGGCTATTTACCAATAGATAATTGATAATTAGAGATAGTTTGAATTATTAATTATCAATTATCCATTATCAATTATCAATTATTAATTATCCATTACCAATCATTTGCTTCCTGACTCACTGACGCATTTGCCTCAGTCGCTTGCCACAACTTAAAAAGTAACAACTCAATCCGATCGCTTAAAGCAGTAATAAAAACTCCATTCTCTTGTTCTGGATCTACAGTAATCCAACATCCTACTAAACTAACTTCCACAAATTCATCATCAGCAATACAAAGGGCAACATCTTCTCCACCCTCCTTTTGTACAGCTACTTCCAACATTGACAACTCAGGTAAATTTACAGGTAGCAAAAAAGCTGCCGAACTTGGTTCAACTACAATTTTGTGACCAACTCGCATAGCCAACATTACCCGCAGTGCTACCAACTGTTCGGGAGATTGAGCCAAACGCTCCATATAAAAGCCAGATTCAGTATAAGTTAACTTTAGCATTCCCGGTGGTCTCTCCTTTTTTGACTAGCTGTTAGCTTTTAACATTCAGCTATCAGTTCTTAGCAGCTCTGGGTTAATCCCCAAATGGTTTAGGAGGGGTTAAAGTTCCCTTCATTCACCTTAAAAAACTTGCTCCTGCTGATATCCGATTGCCGAGAGCTAACTGCTTTTTTGATGTGAAGAGCTTCGGATGTTATTGAGTAATTAATCTATAACTCAAAACTCAAAACTCTTTGCAGTTATTGAAATTAGTTTTGTTTGCAACATCTGGCATCTATAGCTAAGAAAGAATT
>JBCDJM010000342.1:0-7585 GCA_038747755.1 Cyanobacteria bacterium P01_H01_bin.35 | reverse complement strand
TTTACATCTATTGGTAGATTGTCTTTTATGATTATAATTACAATCATATATCTTTTAGTAGAATTAAATCATGCTCAAGCCTTAGAAGATATGAATTTAAGGATTAATATTCTTCAGCGTATGAAAAACTTAGTGCGACTTAATCGACTTTTATCAATAAAGATATCTAACCAAAATACAACTTATCAAGAATGGATAAAAGAACATTTTAAAAAAATAGAGTTTTTTCTTTGGGAAAGAAGTCGATGGGCTATTGTTCCAATATCTTCTACTAGGGAAACCTTAGAAAAAGACTTTCGCTATTTGCTAAACATTTATTTAACAGGTAGATATGGTGATTTTGTGTGGTCAGGAGATATTCCAAAAAACTTTAATTCTGAGAATAAAATAGAAGAAAAATCTAGCAAAGATAGTTTATTCAATAAAATTGTAAATTTTGTGCTAGCAATTACACCTCTGATTATATTGTTGATTTTATTTATATTGATTGAAACAGAAATTATAAAGAGTAGAAACATCCCACAAGATGTTATTTTTTTAATTGCTATATCTTGGCTTTTGCTTCTGATTGACAGAATCCTAAAACTGGAAATTATTCATTCGATAGTTAAGATTGCCAAAGGAATCAAAGATTTGAATAAGTAATTTAGGAAATAGTATTTAAAAGGTAACTTAGGATAGCTTCACTAATATTGCTTAAAATAAGAAAATTCTCCTAATTAGCAATAAGGATATACTATCTCAAGACAATATTTTTGATAAACTTAATGCCTATTATGATGTGGAAATTTCATATAAAAACAAACAATGATTCAGGAATTAGAAGATTTAAAAAATAGTATTTTAGAACAGCGCTACGAAGATGCTCTAACTTTAATATATAAATTAGATGGCATGAGTCGGCAAACAAAAATTAATGCCATTGAATCTTTTGTAATTAGAATGTTAATACATTTGATTAAAAATCAACTGGAACAAAGGTTAACAAATTCTTGGGCAGCTTCCATTCGTGGTTCACTAATAGAAATTAAAAAAATCAATCTTCAGGATAATCGAAAATCTTATTATATTCAGCAAGAGCAATGGCAAACCATTTTATAAGAAGGAATAGAAGTTGCAATTAGTGATGCTAGTGTAGAAGTATTTGATGGAAATTATACACCTTTTCAACTTTTAGATATGGTTGATAAAAATCAAGTAATAACAATAGCTCAAAATTTACTAACACTCACTTATAACTACTCTAAAAAAGAATTACAATAGTTAATAACTTTTTGATTGAGTTGCCTGGTGGAGAAAATTGGAGAATAGGAAAATAATCATAGGGAGTAAGGAATAGAGTTCTTAGGGATAAGGCATTTTCTTGAAAATTGGTATGAAACTTGTTAGGTTATGAGTAACAAGTTTAGAACTTACGGACAGACTATAATATATGTAGCGTTAAAAACTATAACGTTATAGTTTTTGAACTCTATATATAGTACCTTAGCGTAAGTTCTGAAGTTGTTAGCTTGTTGGTAGAGACTAGGAAAATAGTTATGATTTTGGGTTGACTCATGGCTAAAAAGTCAAGGGATAATTTTCCCTTCTGCCTCCTCCCTCATTACCCATTCCTCCTGTAGGGGCGATTTCCGTTCCAGAATGCTCCTAATTACGCGAATCGCCCCTACTACTCCTGACTGCTACCCCTACTAAAAGACTTTTGAGCGCAAACCCTAGTTAGGGTTTGGAGACCAAACCCCGATACTTTTTTTTCACAAATTATTAGGTACTACAATATATGTAGCGTAAGTTCTGAAGTTGTTACCTTGTGGGTAGAGAATAGGAAAATAGTTAGGGTTTGGAGACCAAACCTCGACACTTTTTTTTCACAAATCTATTATTAGAGAAAAATCAAGAGATGATTTTTCCTCTTATATCATGTCCGGATAATTAGTGATAAAAAAACTTTATCCTTCTTTTCTTCTTTCTTCCCTCCTGTTTGCGCAGCATTGCTAGGAAATTCTGACTCCTGACTCCTGACTCCTGACTCCTAAGCTAAACCCTAATTAATTTTCTGCTTTACTTTTTGTAGACTTTCTACCACGAGTAGACTTTTTACTTGAAGCTTTAGTCTGCAAAAGTTCCAAAGCTTGCTCCAAAGTTACATCCTCAACAGACGTATCCTTGGGCAAAGAAACATTAACCTTACCATGCTTTATGTAAGGTCCATACTTACCATCATAAATACCTACTATCTCACCATCTTCAGGATGCTTACCCAAATCTTTCAGTGGAGGTGCAGCTTTAGCACTACCCCGTCTTGATTTTTTAGGTTGAGCCAATAACTCCAAAGCACGTTCCAAAGTAATAGTCAAAACATCATCCCCAGCTTTCAAAGAACGATAATCTTTACCACCCTCTTTTCCTTGGTCGTGAACAACATAAGGACCAAAACGTCCTAAATTAGTTTGAATTTTACAACCAGTTTCTGGATGAGTTCCCAAAGTACGAGGCAGAGATAATAACCCAACTGCCATATCCAAAGTCACATCTTCCATATTTACGCCCTTTGGCAAGGAGCTTCGCTTTGGTTTTTTCTTACTGCCCTCCACCTCATCGCCCAACTGTACATAAGGACCATAACGACCACTCATTATATATATGGGTTTATCTTCCTCTGGATGAATTCCTAATTCCTCCGGACCTTCTGTTTTTTGCTTAAGAATTTTCTCTATTTGTTCTGGATCAAGGTCTGATGGGGTTAAATCTTCTGGAATAGAAGCTTTAACTACACCTTCACCATTTTCTGCCTCAATATAAGCGCCAAATTTGCCAATACAGATACGATAAGTCATTTCTGGATCGGTATCCAAATTTTCTAACTCAATAGTACGAGCTAATTTGGGGTCAATATATTCCTCCTGTTCCTTAATTTGAGTATCCAACCCACTCTCTCCAGAATAAAATTCTCGTAAATATGGCAACCATTGAGCTTCTCCCGTAGAAATATCATCTAGAGTCTGTTCCATACGGGCGGTAAACTTAACATCCACAAATTCAGGAAAGTGCCTCTCTAACAGACTTGTCACCCCAAAAGCAGTAAAAGTAGGAATCAAAGCATTGCCCTGAAGTTTGGCATAACGACGGTCAACAATTGTACTAATTACAGTGGCGTAGGTACTCGGACGACCAATACCTTCACTTTCTAGAGTTTTAACTAAAGATGCTTCGGTAAATCTAGCAGGTGGCTGAGTTTCATGTCCCACTACTTCTATTTCTCTACAATTTGGGCGATCGCCCTGTTTTAGAGGAGGCAATGGTACTTCTTGGTTTTCCAAAGCTGCTTCTGGGTCATCGGAACCTTCCACATAAGCTCGGAGGAACCCAGGAAAGTCTATCCGTTTCCCATTAGAACGAAAACCTGCATCTTCTACTTGTAAATTAACTGTAATGTGGGTTTGACGAGAATCAGCCATTTGACAAGCTACTGTCCTTTTCCAGATTAAGTCGTAAAGAGCAAATTCTTGATCCTTTAATCCTGTTTCCTGGGGAGTGCGGAAAGTTTGACCCGCAGGACGAATAGCTTCGTGAGCTTCTTGAGCGCCTTTACTTTTTGTAGTGTATTGTCTCGGTTCAGGACTCAGATATTCTGCACCGTACATTTTTTCTACACAACTCCGAGCAGCAGCGATCGCCTCATCGGATAAATGAACGGAGTCTGTCCGCATATAGGTAATAAAACCTTGTTCGTATAAATTTTGGGCAGTCCGCATAGTTTGCTTGGCACCCATTCGTAGTTTGCGGTTAGCTTCCTGTTGTAAAGTAGAAGTAGTAAAAGGAGGAGATGGTTTACGTTTAACAGCTCGTTCTTCAACACTATTAACTGTCCAAGGTTTATCCTCAAGTCTTTCTTTCAAAGCTTCAGCTTGAGTCTCATCCAACAAAACAACATTACGACCCTCAGCTATCTTACCCGTATTTTCATCAAAGTCACTACCTGTGGCAACTTTTGTTCCTCCAAGGGTGACAAGTTTAGATTCAAAGGGAGTTTTTTCTTGTTCTAAAGTTGCCTTTAAATCCCAATAACCCCCCTGTTTAAAAGCCTGACGTTGACGTTCTCGATTAACCAAAAGTCTAACTGCCACAGATTGTACTCTACCAGCAGAAAGACCCCAGGCGATTTTTTTCCACAATACAGGAGAGAGAGTATAACCATACAGTCGGTCTAAAATACGACGAGTTTCTTGTGCCCTGACTAACTGCTCATCTATATTACGACAGTTTTCAATGGCCCTGCGGATAGCTTCTGGAGTAATTTCATGGAATACCATGCGCTTAGTAGGAACTTTTGGCTTTAGTAGTTGCAATAAATGCCAACTTATGCTTTCCCCTTCCCGGTCTTCATCTGTGGCTAGAACTAATTCATCAGCTTCTTTCAGAGCATCTTTAAGTTCTTTAACGGTTTTCTTTTTGTCTTTAGGGACAACGTAGACAGGTTCAAAATCTGATTCGACATTTACACCTAGATGTGCCCACTTTTCTCCTTTATATTTTTCTGGTATTTCTTCAGCAGAAGGTGGTAGGTCACGCACATGACCCATAGATGCCTCCACACGGTAGTCGGAGGGTAAATAGTTACGAATAGTCCGGGCTTTAGTAGGAGATTCAACAATAACAAGAGTTGACATAAGACCTTATATTAGGATATCTAGAGAACTGAGATTTTTGTATGCTAGTATGCACCTTTGAGCAATGGAGCAGAGAGGGAGAGTTGGATTTTTGCTTTGGTTTAGCTTTACAGGATAGATTTTTTTTCTAAGCTATCTTAAGTCAGGAGTTACGCAAAGTTACTATATATAGAGTTTAAAAACTATAACGTTATAGTTTTTAACGCTATATGTATTGTCTAATGCGTAAGTCCTGTTAATTTTTTGTGTCTGCCAAAATTTATGTTTAATGGACATTAACTTTTCAGGTATCCTTATTAAAATTTGCTAGCATAATCAATCTTTAATGTCAATGGTATGGAGATATTCTTGCTCAAATCAAAATCTAGGAATACATCCACAGAGATCAGACTTTAGTAGGACTACTTTAACTATTTAGAGTTTGCAGCTTTCTTTTTTGGATTATCTTTAAATCTTTACTTGATTCAAAATCCTTAAGCATTTTATTTACATAAAAATTTTAACTATCTGTATAAAATCTGAATTTTGCAGTTGTAATATCTTATGTGAATTAAGAGCTTGATAGAACTCAGTTTCGCTTCTGATTATCTTTATCTTTACTCTATCAAAAATCTCTAAGCATTTTATTCACATAAAAATTTTAACTATCTATCTAAAACCTGAATTTTGCAGTTGCAATATTAATAGGGTGCTATAATTTTACTTCGCTTAAACATTTCATGTCATACAGTAAAAGCGAAACAAGAATTAGGTCTTCGTCATATCTTGGTTTTTCCCTCTTCTTTCCTCCTGAATATTAACTACTAACTTTTGCCTAATTATTTATAAATTTTTAACTCGATATACATAGCAATCAGGAACTTCATTAATGGATAATTACCTTAGATATTGAATGTATAGTCATTCTGAATAAGACTGGGAGGATTGTTTCTTTCCTTGAAACGGTTTCAGCCAAAAAAGTGTTTCATCCTTATTTGAAATAGAGTTGTTGGGAAATAAAAGTTGAACAATGCTCAAAAGCTTATTCTATAAGGTTTTCAGGATTGGCCGTTTGATTTTTGCTGTAAGCTATGACTAATAAGGGTTTTAGCCATTTTTTCAGCTTAATTCCCAACAACTCTAATGACTATATCAGGAAATATAAAAAGGAGATAGGGAACACTTAACTGGGAATAGGGAATAGGGAGGAAGAAATCAAGACAAATATTTGTCGCTATTAAATCTAGGAACATAAGTATTAAATACTTCTCTATCTACCTTCTTTCAATCCCTTGAAGTATTACCGCTTTTAGATTTTAGTCACTTCTTTGCTCTCTTAATAATTATTTGACAAACAGTCTCTCAAGGAAAACCGTAAGGGAATATTTATTCAGTAAGCATTTAACGTTAAGTTATCAGCTAACCTTATAACGTTTCACGGAAGTCATGTATATAAGATTTAATAGATATAAAACTTTGACTTAATAATAGTTTCAACGGATTATTTGACATCATAACTTTGAAACTATTTGCGACATTCTTAACGTGAAATGGTATTAGTAATTGCTGAATTCGCATCAATTGCTGAATGCTTACGAAGGAAAAAAAGATATCAAGTAATTAAGCGGAATATATTCCCTTAATCAGGTATGATGAAAATTTAGTAGTTAAATTTCATTGGGAAGCTCTGCAAAACAGCCATTTTCCCAAAAATAAGATTGTTTGAGTAATTCCCCCATTAATTTAAGAAATATATGACCGTACAAATATTCAACAAAACCTTAAAGCTTCAAAATATCCAAACTCTAATAGTATCTCTACTATTACTAATAGTGGCCACTATTGTGCCAGTATCATCTGCGTCTGCAACAGGAGTTTATCAAATGCCCAATTTAACGGCAGGAGATAGCACATTTATTGTTGATGATGCAGATGTTCTGAGTCGGGTAACTAAGAATAAACTGAAAAATTCTTTAGAAAATTTGGCCAATACTACAGGAAATGAAGTTAGATTTGTGACTATCCGTCGCCTAGACTACGGTGAGACGGCAGATAGTTTTACTGAGAAACTATTTGACAAATGGTTCCCCACTCCAGAAGCAAAAGCTAATCAAACTTTATTGGTATTAGATACTCTCACTAATAATGATGCAATTCGTATCGGTGATGCAGTTAAAGAAATTATGTCTGATGAAATTACTCAGAGTGTAGTTGACGAAACTATTCAAGTACCTGTTAGAGAAGGAAACAAATACAATGAAGCTTTTTTGGCAGCTAGCGATCGCCTGGCTACTGTATTATCTGGAGAAGCAGATCCAGGGCCACCAGAAGTTAAGGATGAGCTTTCAGCACAAGTAGCAGCAACTTTTAAATCAGCAGAAGAAACTAATGATCAAAGTGCAACTATTTTGGTGGTTGTATTGTTAGTTGTTGCTACAATTGTGCCGATGGTTACTTATTTCTGGTATCAAGGTTTTTCTGGATAAAAATTAAGGAGAATGGTTGGAGTATATTTTATTACCATTCTCCTTATTTGGTGTTGGTAAATCAAGAGATGAAACTTTGAGAGTAATCTGTTTCTAAATACCTCTAAATATTTAACTAGAGGAAGTGATAGGTATCACACCTAGTAGAAAGAAAATCATCCCACCAATTAACAACACCTTAAATTAGCTATGAGCTTTTCCTGACGTAATGTTGCGCAAATAGTATTTAACTGAAGCGATAAAAATTAAAGGGTTAACTAATCCACAAGAGTTTGAAAAAGCCCCTGGTATGTATTAATGGATGTTTAAATCCCACATTCCGCACGTCAATTTGTAACATTAAAAGTAGTATAAAAAAACGGTAGCGCGGGTTCGTATTTATACTGTAGATATCCTATTCATTGACCTTTCTCAGGAAAATATTAAGCATAAATAGTCAATTACTTACTC
>JBCDJM010000341.1:0-7594 GCA_038747755.1 Cyanobacteria bacterium P01_H01_bin.35 | reverse complement strand
TCAAGAATGACCGCATTAAATATTTACATTCATATAAAATAATTTATATTATTAGAAATAAATGTTTACTGAAACCTCTAGAAATTAGTAATCAATTTAACTAAACTCAAAAGTAGGAAAATTATATGCTCTTAATATTAATCTAAGCATTTGATAAGTTTGAGCTACTATCTGGTATTTACCAAAATTAAGTTGCTAAACAACAAACAGTCAGCCTAGAATTTACAAGTTGAGATCCTGAAAGCTACAAGATAGTTCTCAACCTAGAAGTGAAGCCAAAATTATCAGCAGTGCATCAAAATTCAACAAGGAGTAACAAGAAACTATGGAAGTTAATCAAGTTCTAAATCAATCTACTGATAACTATTATGAGGTTAATCAGATGGTAGCGGCCTTAATTGAAAAAAATCACGATTCACAGAACTTAACTAGCCATGGTAGGGCAATTGCAGAACGTCTCTTGCTAGAAGGGATACTCCGGAAAACCCTCAAAGAACTATCTGATATCAAATTTTCCATAGATCAAGCAGCGATCGTTGCTATTACAGACCATAGAGGTATTATTCAATATGTAAATGATAAAGTTTATGAAATTTCTCAATATTCTAGGGAAGAATTAATTGGGAAAAGTCATCGTCTGCTTAACTCTGGCTATCATTCAAAAGAGTTTTTTAGAGATTTATGGTCTACTATTAGATCGGGTCAAGTTTGGAGGGGAGAAATTAAAAATAGAGCTAAGGATGGTAGTTATTATTGGGTAAATACTACTATTGTACCTTTTTTAGACCATCTCGGCCAACCGTATCAATACTTAGCTATTAGATTTGATATTACGGAACGTAAACGAGTAGAGGAAGCACTACAAAAAAGTCAAGAACGAAACCATAGTCTCCTAAATGCCATTCCTGACTTAATGTTACGCCTCAACTCAAGAGGAGTTTTTCTCGACTATTATCCAGACAAAGACGATGAAAATGCTCCTGAAGTATCAGAAGTATTAGGGAAAACTCTGGAAGAAATATTCCCCCAAGATTTAGCTGTTTGGACTCGACACTACTTAAAACTTACTCTCAATACTGGTAAAGTGCAAGCAGGAGAATATTCTACCTTTATCGACGATCGCCTCTATCATTATGAAGCTCGTTATGTTAAAAGTGGTACAGATGAAGTGTTAGCAATTGTTCGTGATATTACAGAACGAAAGCAAGGAGAAATTGCACTCCAACAATCAGAAAAACGTGAACGAGAAAGAGCATTGCAATTAGAAAAAACTTTAAAAGAACTACAAAATACTCAAGCTCAATTAGTCCAAGCAGAAAAAATGTCTGGCTTGGGTCAAATGGTTGCTGGTATTGCTCATGAAATTAATAATCCCATTAGCTTTATTTACGGTAATATTCTCCATACAAATAACTATATTAGAGACTTACTACATTTACTGCAGCTTTATCAAAAAAACTATCAAGAACCAGTGTCAGAAATTACAGATTTTGCCGAAGAGTGTGAGATAGATTTTCTTATAGAAGATTTGCCGAAAATAGTTGATTCAATGAATATTGGGGCAAATCGAATTAAAGAGCTAGTTTTATCTCTGAGAAACTTTTCTCGTCTTGATGAATCAGAGATGAAAAAAGTAGATATTCACTCTGGTATAGATAGCACTTTATTGATTTTACAACATCGCTTAAAAGCTACAACAAAAACTACTGTTGTTAAAGAGTACGGGAATTTGCCTAATGTTGAGTGTTATGCAAGTCAGTTAAATCAAGTATTTATGAATATTATTGCTAATTCCATAGATGCTTTAGAAGGACAGGAAATTTCAGGGATTATTACTATCAAAACGGAAATACATCATCATTCAGAAAAAGACGTAGATCGGGATTGTGTGAAAATTTCTATTTCTGATAATGGGAGTGGTATTCCTGACTCTGTGCAAAAAAGAATTTTTGACCCATTTTTTACTACAAAACCAGTGGGTAAGGGAACAGGCTTAGGGTTATCAATTTCTCACCAAATTATTGTCGAAAAACATCGGGGAAAACTGAATTGTATATCTAATCCAAATGAGGGTACTTTATTTGAAATATTAATTCCAGTTAAGGCTAATTAAAGCAAATTTTAGGTTCAATCTTACTGTATATTTAATCGGTAAGCATTCCGCAAGAAATGCTTACCTTTTATACTAACAGTTCAAATCTAGGATTATTACTAAACTGGAAGGTAGGGACAACAATACCAGACGTGATAAATATTTATATTATTTTCGGTTAAATAGTTACTATAATTAGGGTTTGCTGAATAAGTCTTTTTTAAGGAGTAGGGAGTAGGGAGTAGGGAGTAGGGAGTAGTGAAGAGTCAAGAGGAATCAGGAATTGTAGAAGACTTACAAAGGAAAAATTATCTCTTAACTGGGATGCCCCTACCAAACCCAAGATACTCACTTTTTTAGCCGGATCAGGCTAAAATCTGGTACTTTTTCACCACTTAAAAAGCCTAAAACCTTTATCTGTAAATGCTTTTAAATTTAATCAGCAAACCCTAATTAGAGCTATTCTACAAACACAAACTTTATTATAAATGATTATCCGCAATTCGTAGCTCCCCCGGAGGTGGCACATGATATTATTTGCTACAAATATCTGTTGCTTTATGGAGCTTTTCAGTGTTGCCCAGAGTTTTGTAACATTATTTTTTCGTCCATGGTATAAAAATCAAATTAGCTAGAAAAACTACAAAATTGAAGTTTAATCAAGTAGAGGCTTGAGGTGACTAAAATTATGTTATATGAATCTGACTTAGTAAGTAATTTAATAATTTAATAAAGCGAAAGTTTATGTATTATTAATACATAAATTAAACTCTAAATATTATTAAAAAGTTTCCAATTTTTTGCAGATATATAGGTGTTTTTATTGCTTAATAATTCCAAATTTTTATAATAAATAGAATTGGAAATAATGGCCTAATCAATAATTAACAAAAACTTGAAAAAAGTATAAAAAAATACTTTTTTGCAACAGTGAATAGCTATTATATAAAAAGATGCAACAAAACAAAAAAATTAATCTACTAATCAAGGAGAAAAACTGATGGCAACATTAACAGCTTTAACTAAAGGTGCTACAGCTTGGAGTATTAGGTTCAGGTGTATTAATTAGTTAAACTGTTCGCCCAAAACCTGAACTCCCTGACTTTCTTGAATTGTAAGGTAGTGCCGTTTTGTAATAGTGATAATAGCAAAGGCTCGGCTAAAAATTATTAACTTTAACAATTGCAGCACAAAAGCGAGTTCACATATTAAAGTGTAGGGGTGTTCTTACCTCTACCTACCCTAACCCAAAACTATTATCTTCAGCAAATAGCTTGCCCTGCAAAACCCTATTACCATATCAGGTTCAGATAGGGGCAAGTACATTTCAATTAAGAGACATTAATCTAATTCTCATCTATCTACAAGAATTCTACTAAGATCGAGACTTGACTATCTAGCCAAAAGATGCAGCAATTATTTCAAATTGTCTAATGTCAAATATTTCTGCTCTTTGTTAGCCATCTGAGTTGTGAAAATAGAAGCTAAGTTCAATCCTATTGTTCATATCTTCCTAAAAAAGTCATAACCATCAAATAACTAGCACAAGTAATCTATTTTAACTTGCTTTTAATATCAAGTAAACTGGCAAATTGCAATAGACAAGTTTTCCCTAAGTCTAGAGTTGTAGCCTAATACTCCCAAATAAAGGGTATGAAAAAGCGGATTTTATAGATACTGTGCAGCTAAATTGCATTAAGTTGTTAAACTGAGGTAGCTGTTATGCCTGCAAAAGATTTTCTCAGTTCAATGCAAAAGAAAAGATTGCAGAAAGCTTTGCGAGAGGGTGTTTGCTCTCATTTCCGAGAAAGAGTATTGATGTTACTCCTATTAAATGACGGAAAAACTTATTCAGAAATTTCTGGGTTTATCGGTTGTTCTTATAGAACAGTTGCTTATTGGTGTGTACATGGAGATCCAGATCAATTAGATAGTTTACGAGATCAGCGAGAGCATGGAAATTTTCGCAAAGCTACAGAAGAATATATTCAGTTATTGATAGAAGTTACAAAAAAATCTCCTCACCACTTAGGTTATGAATGTAGCAACTGGAGTGGAGAACGTTTAGCAAATTATCTTGCTCAACGAACAGGAATTAAACTTAGTGGTACTCAAGTTAGGAGAATTCTTAAACAAAAAAATATTCGCCTTCCTAGAGGTAGAGTACAACTTAATAATCGAACCAATCATACAAGTAATAAACTTGAGAGAAATGTTAGCCAGCAATCTCAATAATTAGGATATTTAGAAGTTGACATCTGGGGTTAAATGCCGATAAATATGTCTTTTAATAAAGATTAAAGCATTTCCCCTTTGTTTTTTTACTAGGAATTAGTAGTTAAATAAATTTTTAAATTACTAACTATTGCAAGTTAAATGTATAAATTCCTTATTTGTAAAATAACCTATTAATTTACTACATACTAAAAGATAAAAATAATATTAATTTGCTCATTCTGAACATCTAATCTAAAAAAAATATGAAATATTAAGGTTTATTAAAAACATCAATTTAGACTTGAGTGAAAATACTTAAATCATTAGATATTCAAAGATTTGATATTTTAACTCATTTCATTTAGATAGTTAGTTGTACAGCAATCAGGGCATCACTATTTAATAGGTAGGGAAATAAACTTACAGATGATAAGCAGTATGACTAACACCTAACTGCTCAAAAGTACAAACAGGGGCTTGTTATGACTCACAAAATGACTGAAAACTGTCTCGGATGTGCCGCCTGTGTGCCCCAAAACCAGTGCCCAACAGGTGCAATCGTTGTCGAGAATGAACAATACTCTATTAATGCGGAACTGTGTAATAGCTGTGAGGGGTATCACGAGGAACCTCAGTGTGTAGTTCACTGTTCTATTAGTAGTCCTGTTCCTACAAAACCTAAAAAAGGTAGATATAAGGCTGAGACAAGAATACCCACAAGCTCTGACTTATTTCCTGATGGCAAGCACAGTCCTTTTGCTTCTTCTATAGTAGTCTGGGAAGCTTGCAACATTCTGGCGCAGAGACGATCGTTACCTTGGACAGAAGATCCAGAAGGTCAATTGATTTATCAGCGTTCTATTAAGCAAGGTCAGGGTTCAATTAGTTTCAGGGTCAAAGATTTCGAGTGTACATCCAAAAAAGTAACAGATATACTACCAGAAATGGATATCAGATCAGCCTGTATACACCTAATTTATGCTGCCCATGCAACAGTTATTGACAAACCATGGGAGCAAGAATTTGTCATCAGCGATCAGCAAATAGAAAGATACCTGGGGCTAGAAAAACGCAAAGACCTATCTAAAGCAACTAAACTGAGTTTGATTAAAAATCTGGCTCAACAACCTTGCCAAATTAGCACTACTATTGAGTGGCCACAGCAAGGCAAAATAAATGCTTTCTCATTGCCAGAAAGTCAACTGTGGCATATGTTAGACATTGAACATCACTTTTCTGAAGATTCTACAGGATGCAAACATCTTGTTGGTCTAACTTTTAGAGTTAGAGCTGGTATCTGGGCTAAGTATTTCCTCAATAAGGAAGCTTGCAAAGAGCGCACAGCATTTTATCAATATGGGATTTTACCTAAGTCTGTATTAACTACTGTGATGAGTATTTGGCAGCAACATGAAGGAACTGCTCGAATGCTGTTATGGTTACTATTCAAAACTAAGATGGGTAGGGAGCAAAGATTGACTGTACCTACCTTAATGCGAGTTGCTTATGGCGAACAAAAGGTGAGACAAGCATCTTCTTTTAGAGACGATCGCAAACGACTAATGAAGACTTTTGAGAGCGATCTGGAAGTTCTCAACCATTATGGGATTAAACCTGAATTTGACCCGGTAACTTACCCCGAAGAAATTCAACCAATGTGGGCAAAGTTAGCAGATTTACCTGATGATGGTGATGCAGCTTTGGATTTTTGGATTGATGATGGTTGTAATAATCATAGATTAACAGATCGCGGTCCGAGGGGTAAGTGGAATATGTTAATGAATGCTCGTATTCTATGGTTTCAACTTCCCCAAGAATGGGATCGACATTTAGCCGACTTTGAAAAACAGAAGTTACGTTATAATAATAAGCGCAAAAAAACAAAAAAACTTTCTGCTATCTGTGGCGAACAGATTATGATGGCTAGGAAAAATCAACAGTTAAGTCAGAGACAGTTGGCAACTATGTTGGGAAAAAGCCAAAGCTGGATTAGAGATATTGAAAGGGGCCGCTTTCAACTTAAAGGTGAAGACCAAATGCTATTACAGAACGTTTTGGGTTTAGGAGTCCAGTAGCTGCATGGGTTTCTACTGCCCTTGGGTTAGCTTGTGGGGCTGGACAGTGGAAACTCCCACTGTTTATTCTTATTGTAGCCCTATTATACCATTTTGAAAAAATAATGTTACGAATAATAACAACTATTAAAAGGTTTTACGAGAAATGTTGATTTGATAAAAAAGACAATTACAATATAAAAAATAGTCTCAAATTTATTCATTCTGACTCCTGACTCCTAAGCAGCAACCTAAATATTTGTAGTGAAGATTTATCAATTTGGTATAATAAACTATTATTCTTCAGAGGAAGCAGATTTTTTCTCAGATAAAGATGAAGAACATAGTTAGACTAACTACTCATGCCTACCTTAGACTGCTATAATTACATTAGTCTGGACTTTTGATGGGAGAATAGAGATTTGCTATTTGTCGTCAGAGGATAGCTTTTTTTATATTAATTAAACAGATTTTATCTTACATATATCATATAATTAGATTCTATATTAAACCCATAAAATAAAAGATAATATTTAATCACAGTATAAATAATAGTTGTTTCCATTAACTATGAAAAAGCATGGATAAATCGTCAATATCAACAGGCTTAATTGCAGGATTAGCAGCTACTCTATTTTTTTGTATTACTTTTAGCTTACTAGAATATACAATAAAATCAAGTATTATATTTGGTATAATTGGAGGATTTTCTGCTGGATTATTAGGGTTTTGGTGGCAAACAGAATCAAGACCAGAAATTGCAGAAGAAGCAGATGCTGAACCTGTAGATTCTTCTGCACCATCGGAACCAATCTCATTAATTAAGGCATGGCCTAAAACACCTAAAGAACGTAGCGGTGTTTCTATCTTGAGTTGGTTTTTCAGGCAAAGTCAAATATCCTCAAAATCTGGAAAAAAATACTAAATAATTAATAATTAATAGTTAATAGTTAATAATTAAGAGTTGATAGTCAATTAATTATTCATTCAACAATTTACCCCTTGAAGCCTCCTGTTGTAATTAATAATTAATAATTGCAGAGGATCTGGCTAGGTAAATAGTTGATATATTGCTCCTAAGCGCCGTGAGAATTAGGTACAGTCGATGGGGATATCGCTATCCCTCACCTCTGCTTCACGCGCCGTGCATGAGAGTTTCCAACTCACACGGCTCCTGATAACAAAGGTTACTTCGAGGTTAGGTTCACATACTCCCTTCAACAACCTTTAT
>JBCDJM010000340.1:0-7602 GCA_038747755.1 Cyanobacteria bacterium P01_H01_bin.35 | reverse complement strand
CTCCTGCCTTCTCTAAATTCCTTACTCCTCCTGTCTCCTGTCTCCTGTCTCCTGACTCCTACCCTCACCCATAAGACTTTTGAGCGCAAACCCTAATTAAAGGAGGGATTTCTGGAAAGATTATAGATTTTCTGACTAATATTGTACCAACAGTGGTAGCTCGACCTGACGGAGGAGATTTAATTTTTCCACAGAAGGGGCGCAGTCGAGATCGACCTTTAATTTTAATGGGGGCAACTGCTGGGAATAATTGAATTTAAAGCTCAAATCATTTTCTTAAGCTCTCCAGCCGGGAGGTTTTTTGTGTCAGAGATGCTGGAATTGCCTCAAATTTTTTAAAAATTAAAAACTAAAAAATAAAACTAATTTATTTCTTGTCTATTGAGATTCTAATTATCTAATTAAAGGAGGGATTTCTGATAAGATTATAGATTTTCTGACTAATATTGTACCAACAGTGGCAGCTCGACCTGACAAAGCAGATTTAATTTTTCCACAGAAGGGGCGCAGTTGAAATCAACCTTTAATTTTAATGGGGGCAACTGCTGGGAATAATTGAATTTGAAGCTCAAATCATTTTCTTAAGCTCTCTAATCGGGAGGTTTTTTATGTCAGAGATGCTGGAATTACCTCAAATTTTCAAAAAAAATTAAAAAATAAAAGTCAAAAAAATAAATATGTTATCTATTGAAACTATAATTGAGGGGGCAATATCTGGTAGGATTGTTAGTTTTCCGACTGATACTGTACCAGCACTGGCAGCTCGACCTGACAAAGCAGATTTAATTTTTCAAGCGAAGGGTCGTAGTCAAGATAAACCATTAATTTTAATGGGGGCAACCCCTGAATCTTTGTGGCCTTATGTTTATGGAAGTCATAAAGAGTTACAGTTATGGCAAGGGATGGCTAAAGAGTATTGGCCTGGTCCCTTGACTTTGGTCTTGCCTGCTGCGGAAATAGTGCCTAGGGTAATGAATCCTGTTAATCCAACTACGATTGGACTTAGGATTCCTAATTGCGATGTTGCTAGAGAGATAATGGCTAAAACGGGGCCTTTAGCTACTACAAGCGCTAATTTTTCTGGCCAGCCTCCCTTAGAGCGAATGGCAGAAATTAGTGGCCAATTTCCAGATGTTTTGGTTCTTTCGTTGTCCCAGAGTGAGGAGATGATGTTAGGTTCTGGAGTCCCTTCAACTGTTGTTAAGTGGAATGGAATTGCTGGTTGGGAAATTTTGCGCCAGGGAGCGGTAAAGTTAAAATTTTAAGGTACTGTTCTACCGTTTCACGGAAGTCAAAAGTAAGATTTTATAAGCTTAAAACTTTGACTATGCCCTAGTCAAAAGTTAAAAGTAAGATTTTATAGGCTTAAAACTTTGACCATACAGTAACTTTAGGAAATTATTTTATATTTAAAGTTTGAAACTATTTGTGACATCTTTAAAGTGAATTGGTATTAAAAAAATTAGTATTTTTAGTGGAATGGCTGGGAACGATTTTATCTTTTTGGTATTAGGATTTGGATTTGGGTTAATAGCTAGTAGGTTATGGTCTAGGCAAGAAAGTCAGAATTTATCAATGTCTTCTGTGGAGTCATCTCCTGAAGAATCTAATTCTGATTCCGAGCAGCTTGAGAATATTTTAGAGGAACTGAAACATACTCAGCTAGCATATCAGATGGCTTCTGAAATGAGTAAGTTTAAGGCTGGTTTTTTGGCTCGAACTGCTCATGAGTTGCGATCCCCGATTAATAGTATGATTGGTGGACTACAGTTAGTTATTTCTGATTTAGCTGATGATCCAGAGGAGGAACGTGAGTTTGTGAATCAAGCTTATAATTCTGCTTTGAAGACTTTGGGGTTAATGGATGAGATTATTTATGTGGCGAAAACGGAACATGGTACTGAGAGGGTAAATATAGAGTCGCTACAACTAAGTCAGGTGTTTGAGGCGGTGGAAAATTTAACTTATATGCAAGCTGCTAATCGTAGTATTCGTTTGCAAATATCACCTCCGGAGGAAGATGTTTATGTTTTGGCGGATGAGTCTCGTCTCAAGCAGGTTTTGGTGAGTTTGATTGATACGGCGATCGCGCAAATGGATCAAGGTAGTGTGAATGTTTCTGTTCATCCTGGATGGGAATCTGGTTATGTTTATATTTGGATTGATGATCAACGTCCTGTTAGTGCGTGGAGTGAGTCTTGGGATTTACTCAAGCATAATATTGAGGAGAAAGCTGAAAAAAACATGACTGCTGATTTCCAGCTTTCTCCTGGTATGAGATTGTTAATGAATCAAAATTTGTTAGGAATGATGAACGGACGTTTGGAGGTGCTAGCGACTCCTTCTGATGGTGAGGAGTCTAATTTTAATCGGACTCAATGTTCGATTCCGATTTGTAGAGAGGGTGCTGATAGCGCTACGCGCAATTCAGAAGTCAGAAGTGAGAAGTCAGAAGTTATCTCTGATTGAGTTTTCGGTGCTCAAATGCTGCACAAACAACATTTAGCAATGTCCGCACCCTTTGTTGCGACTGCTATAATAGTTAAGTTTATCTGGCAAGTAGTGATGGTTGATTTCTAGTTGTTAGTTCGATTTCTCCTTCTATGGGTTGATTGTGCAATATCATTGTTGTGGTTTGATTGTGTTGAAATCCGATGCGTTTGTAGAAGTTTTGTTGATAGGTTGTCATTAGGTATACTCTTTCTACATGGCACATTCGTGGATTACTTAAAATTGTTTCAACT
Source organism: Cyanobacteria bacterium P01_H01_bin.35 (assembly GCA_038747755.1). Taxonomy (GTDB): domain Bacteria; phylum Cyanobacteriota; class Cyanobacteriia; order Cyanobacteriales; family Microcoleaceae; genus Trichodesmium. The sequence goes on along the minus strand of JBCDJM010000340.1, from coordinate 4,858 downwards.
AATTTTTGTCCTAGTCCTCCTCCTTGATAGTTTGGGTGAATTACTATATCCCAAATTGTACCTCTGTATACGCAATCTGATGTGGCGCGACCAAAACCTATCATTGTTTTGTTGTCCCAGACACTGACGACTGGGTTACTGTTGGCAATGGCTATTTCTAGGTCTTCTATTTTTCGATTTTTTGCCCAGATAGCTGCTGAATTAAATAATGCTAGGAGTTGAGGAATGTCTACTTTTGAATGACCTTCGCAGAATTGGATATGACGGTAATCTCTGGTAGTATTTTTCATCTTTTTTAACCAGCTCTCTATAGTTATTTACTCAATCAATTCTTTTGATTTTTGTCAATTTTTGTTTGGATTGAATATTGCTTGGGGCTAAGTTTTATCTAGATTTAAACATTGTTGTATGCTGAAAAATAGATAAAATTAATAAATTATTTTGATTTTTTTGAGTTGATTCTAGTGTGGATTATTTAATTCACCTCCTTGTTTTCAAGGTTGGTACCATATACCTTTTCTTACTTAACTATTTTGTATAATATCATTCTTTTTTCTAATAATCAATATGTTTTTTATGTATTTTTTTGTTAAATTTTTATGAGAATTAAACTAACTTATAATTACATAAGTTGTCAAATATTAAATTTTTGTCTAATTATTTACGATTTTTAAGTCAATATTAATTATAATTAGACATCTCCAGAAAAGAGGGAACAGGGAACAGGGAACAGAGGAGAGTAATTGATAATTGACAAATAAGAATTGATTTTATTTTTCATTTTTGGAGAAGTCTATTATTGTTAGGATGTTTTCAAACTTATTCTTATATCATCAGGACTTAGACAAACCAACCTAATAAACTTAGTTTCTTGCCCCGATATTTAATTGTTCAAACTACGAAATTTCTTTGATAAACCAGGTTTTTGCGTCAGTCCTGATCGTGTTCAGATAATCAACGATAGAACTCCGTTCCAAGGTGAGCGATCAAAAAACTTTCTCCCATAACTAGCTTTTCTTTCCTTCTGCTTTACTTCCTCCAAAGTGTAAGTATTCAACCTGACATGATATTGTTCGGGCATTCGCCACTTATGACTTCTAACTTCTGACTTCTGACTTCATTATATTTGGACTTGGTGTTCAGTAGGAAAAACTGTCCTATAAGAAAATACAAAGATAGTGCGAATGTTCCATACTGGTAGAGTATTTTAGATAAATTTACAAATATAGGAACTATGAATTTTTGTAGTGATAATGTGACTGAGGTGTGCCCAGAAATTATGGCTGCTCTGCTCGCTGCCAATGAAGGAACTATGATGCCTTATGGTACGGATGAATACACTCAAGGTTTGTCAGCTAAATTTTCATCAATTTTTGAAACTCCTGTGACAGTTTTCCCAGTTGCTACTGGTTCTGCTGCTAATGCTCTGGCTTTATCGGCTATCGCTCCTGGTTATGGAGCTATTTATTGTCATGCTGAATCTCATATTAATGTAGATGAATGTGGTGCCCCAGAATTTTATACAGGTGGTGCGAAGTTGGTAACATTAAATGGTACAGATGCTCAAATTGATCCTTCTGAGTTGAGCAAAACACTAGAAAAGGCGGGTGCAGGTGTAGTACATCATGTTCAACCTGCGGCAGTTAGTATTACCCAAGCGACAGAAGCAGGAACAGTATATTTGCCTGAAGAGATAGCTGAGATTTCTAAAATCACTCATGCTCATAATCTATATCTGCATATAGATGGGGCGCGTTTTGCTAATGCTGTTGCTAGCTTAGAGTGTGCGCCAGCAGATATAACTTGGCGAGTGGGGGTAGATGTCCTGTGTTTGGGTGCAACTAAAAATGGAGCGATGGCAGCAGAAGCGGTAATCTTTTTTAATCAAGATTTGGCAAAAACATTTGCTTATCGTCGCAAACGTAGTGGTCATTTATTCTCGAAGATGCGATATTTGTCTGCTCAGTTGGATGCTTATATTACTGATAATTTATGGCTAAAAAATGCTACCCATTCTAACGAAATGGCAACTAAGTTAGTCCAAGGTTTGGTAGAGTTACCTTTGGTAAGGTTGTGTCATCCTGTAGAAGCGAATGAAATTTTTGTAGAAATTCCTAAGTCTGTGGTTAATGGTTTGAGAGCTGATGGTTTTCAGTTTTATGTTTGGGAGGAGGGGACTTCACCGATAATTAGACTTGTCACTGCTTTTAATACCAGAGATGAAGATGTTGATGCTTTTTTGAAAAGTGTTAAATGTCATTCTGTAGAAAAGAGGGAGTAGGGAGTAGGGAGTAAGCTAATACGCATTTTAAATGCGTATTAGCAAGTCAGAATTTAGAAGTCAGAATTCAGAAGTAATAAGGGTTTTTCTTTGAATGATTCACACAACAATAAGTCGTTTAAATGCACAACAGCTTATACCACTTTGAAAAAAGAATGCTACGAAAAGGTGGCTCTCGATCAGAAGTGCTGAAAAATAGCGGCTACAATTGATTTTAGATAGTTATATCTATTATTTTCCTCTTTTTTTCAATATTTACCCCTTCTTCCTTCTTGCTTCTTCCTTATTCCTTACTTCTACCATTTGTAACAAACATTTATCACGCTTGGTATTAGGGGGAAATAATTGATATCATGTCCCCTGGTATCGTTTGTGTAAACCCAAGCATGAGTATCTATAGGAAACTTAAGTTTTTCAGGCTTTTAAACCTCCTTCCTCCTTCCTTCTTCCTTCTTCCTTACCCTGACCTTACAATAACGATGCTACCGGACATGATATGATTTTATTTTTTATTATTAGATATGTCTAATATATATCTAGTAAATAAAGATATAGACTTTTTGCGCATAGTAGGTAACAGGGAAAATATTTTTAGCCAATGGAATAAAAACTGGAAACTTTGTCAGATTTAGTGTTTCATATCCACTAAAATATAAGTTAGATAACTATATATTCTTAAGCAAATATAATATGAGCAAGGTTCTAGCTATTTTAGGCGAATTAAGCGATCGTGACATTGATTGGATGATTGCCAATGGTAGTAAAGAAAAAATTACTACTGATACTATATTAATTAATGAAGGCCAACCAATTGATGCCCTTTATATCGTGCTGGACGGGACAATGAAAGCTTATGTATCTGCAGTTGGAGATAAAGAAATAGGAATTATTGCTGCTGGTGAAGTTTTGGGAGAGATGTCTTTTGTAGATGGTCGTTTGCCATCTGCTACTGTAAAAGCGATAGAAGATAGTTTAGTTCTATCAATTTCTAAACAAAAATTAAGTGAAAAACTAGAGCAGGATGTATTATTTTCTCTCAGATTTTATCGAGCAGTTACTAGGTTTTTATCGACTAGATTACGGGGTACTGTTACACGCTTTAGCGATCAACCAGAGGTGGTATATCCAGACGTAGAATTGAATAATAATATTGAGATAGGAGGAGAAAATAGTGCTTTAGCTAGGTCTAGATATGAAACATTAATGGTTCGTCTTAAGGGGTAGTAACTGTTGGCTAAAATCTGGTATTATCTATTGTAATAAAGGGTAAAAGCTATTAGAAAAATTCAGGTTTGGGCAAGAATTATTAAGCGCATTGTTACAGAGAAATGATATAAATAGGGAAGGAAGTTGGGGAGTTAGGTCTTCCTATTAACAAAATGCCGCCATTTCTACTAATTCCATACAAACTTGATTCAAAAATTCCCGATCAACTTGTTCTGGCAATTCTGTTTTCACCTCCTTAATTTCTGCAAATAAATCATCAGCTAAATTTTTCACTTCTTCATAAGCAACATCCCCATTTCTAATAGATAACAAATATTCAGCATCACCAGCTTTTTTTCGATTCACATACAAGACTCCATCCCGCAAAATTTCAATTCCCATTCTTAACAACCGAATACAATGACTTGCATGTTTGGCATCATATCCACATTTTCTTTCTAACTCCTTTCGTTGGAAATTCCTACCTTGATTCCAACTACAATAAGCCTCCCATTGACCGAGAGCTTGTCGATAAGATTGAGTCAAATGTAACAGACGAATAAAATCATTTTTTGCCCTGGTATAGTCTTGCACTTTCGGTAATAACTCCTCAGAAATTGGATGCTGTTTGAGAATGCCTTTATAATCAATTTTTTCTAATAGCAAGTCTCTCAATTGTTGAGCAGGCTCCAAAAATTCGATGCAGTCTCTCACTAACATATAGAGAAATTCCATAAAAGCATTAACTTCAGATTTTGTTAAAGGTCGATAGCTATTTTCATTCAACCCAAAATCTTGAGGTACTGGCTTTTTTTCTGGAGGATTTAATAACCATTTTCTATGAGTTTCAACTCGTTTAATTTGAGAGTAAGCATAACCCGCAAAAGAAGCTCTAATTTTCTGAGAAATAAATGCCTGCCGATAGGAAATTAGCTTTTTTCCCACTGGCGATAAATGTAAGTAAAAATCTGCATCTAACCAGAGAAGTTCTAATATATTCGGATTGTTGTTATAGATGAGAGTAAGAAATTTTCTTAACTCGTAAATTACACAATCTTTGACATTATCTAATACTGGAAATAAACCTGTTCCTGGTTCATCCCAATCTCGATCTTTTTGTTCTACAGATTTGAAACCTAAATAGTAATCTTTGGGAGCAATAAAAACTCCTTTATAGTCACTGTCAGATTTGGGTGTGGCAGTGCCGTAAGCTTGAGAACCTGTCAGAGCAAGTAATATTAATCCTGATTCTACTGTTTTTCTATCCATCCTAATCAAGTAATAAGTAATAAGTGATAAGTGATAAGTAATAAATAATAAGTAATAAGTAATAAGTAATAAGTAATAAGTAATAAGTAATAAGTAATAAGT
>JBCDJM010000339.1:0-7675 GCA_038747755.1 Cyanobacteria bacterium P01_H01_bin.35 | reverse complement strand
GATTAATATTATATTTATATAGTATTTTGAAATGAGATATCAATCTAGATCCCGGTTTTTTCTAATAACAAAAGCCTGCTTATTAAGTACCGACTAAATTCTTGTGGAAAGCTACTATTCCCTATTCCATTTTTATTCAAGAAATATAAAAGGTGCAAATAAATCTTCAACAGCTTTCAGCAATTGAGCTTGATTCCAATCTCTATATAAATGAGCAGCGATCGCACAGCCCCCACAACCCACCCCTTCCTTAACATATCCTCTTTCATAAGCTTGTAGTTGAGGATAAGAAGACTCAACAAAACTAAGTTGTGTTGCTATCAAAGGTACACAACCAATTTCTTGTGCTAACCCAACAGTATCTCCCGTTGGATCTTCAGCAACCCAGCGAGTTGTTCCCACCACAATATTCTCAGGTTGCCAAGATAAAGACAAATTTTCTGCCAATGCTTGCATTAAAGCATAAACAGCCAGCATTTGCGTTCCACCAGCCAACATTACCCCTACTTTAAGACTTGCTGCCATTCCCATTGCTGCTACTACTATTTGCATCGGGTCTCCTACCGCAGCAATTAGTTTTAGAGGTTGTGAAAGTGGCAGCGCCGAATTAAAACCAGCAACCTGTAAACCCTGACGTACCACAGCCAACTTTTGACTATGATTACATTCGGGATGACTGCTATTTACCTTACCAATAGCAGCAATACCCAAACCTAATAAAACTGCTAAAGCGGTAGTTGTTCCTCCAACTACACATTCTCCCAAAATTACATAGCTATCTTTTGCTTCATCAGCTAATTTATGACCCCAATAACTACCTACTTCGAGTAAATGTTTAACTGTTGCCATATCTAAAGCATGACCAGAAGTTAAACAACGGGCAGGAGTACCTCCCAAATCAATTGTTGGTACAGTTGGTTTATGGGTTAAGCCAGCATTAAATAAATAAAAAGGAATATTTAGAGCATCAATAATTGCTTTTGTTATTAAAACTGGGGAAGCACCAGCGTCGAGAGGTGGTAATGGATATTGGGGTTGTGGTTGTAGACCATTATATAGAAATTCCACATCTGCTAAACAAGTATATTGGCGGTCTTGTGGTGTTGCTCCTGCTGCTGAAATTCCTGGAATTAGACCTGTGTCTGTAAATCCTAAAATACAACCAAAAATTGGTTGGCAACCTTGATATTTTTGCAGCCAATTTTTTCCCTGTTGTATTTGGGTATAAACACGAATCATTAATTCAGTTATCAGTTTTTTCAAAGAGGGAGTAGGGAGTAGGGAGTAGGGAATAGATAATTTGGTGTTGGTGAATCAAGCTATGAAATCTAAATAGCGTAAAATTTAAAAGCATTTTAAATTATAAATTAGACAATCCCCATTTCAGAAAAATCATAGCCACGCATCACCAACGCCAATAATTTTTATGGAATAATTGATTTTATTTTTTATGATTTGGAGATGTCTAATAGACATCTACAAAAAAACCTGGTTTCTGGGTTCGGTATCTGTGAGTCCTGGTTATATCAAATCCGGTTATCAATAATATATTCTTTTTCCAAATTCTTTCTAACCATCTCCCCTATTCCCTACTCCCTATTCCCTAATTAATCATAATCAAGCAAAATTTGTACCCATTTAGGAGGTCTGGGAATAGAATTTCCAATCCGGTCTAGTAATAATAAAGCAACTAAATGTACAACAAATAAATAGATAATATTATTGACAAAAACCATGATTAAAGCCATCAGTTGAACTAATAACAAACTTGGTTGAGACAATAATCCTAATTTGACAAATCCCCATTCTACCAATTCGGTAACTTGTGTAGTTAAGTATATCCAGAGGTCTTGTCCTAATAAAATCGACAGTAACCAAAGTCGAAAAAAGAAACCAATAGAGCCAAGTATAGAACCTAAACCAATAGAAATTAACCAATTTCCGCCTCGCCTCCACACTGCTCCTAACATTACTCCCATCAAAGCAAAAGGAATTACAAATAAAATGCTGCGAGTTGGCCCCATAAGCACAGATAAAAGTAATCCTGATACTGTTGCGCCCATCCAAGATGCACGGTTACCCCACCGCAAGTAAAGTAAAGCAATTGGTATGGGGAAAAAAACCTTTAATAAAGGTCCCATCGGAAAATAATAGTTGATGAACCAAATCAAGCTGGCGGTACTGGCCAGAAAAGCTGTTTCTACTAGAATTAAAGGTTTATCTTCTCTGTGGGTCGATGGTTGTTTTTGATCTGAAGTTGTTTTCACAGACATTGATAATTAATAATTGATAATGAAAGAGTTTTTCAAATCTCTAATTTTCTCTCCCTGTCTCTATCTAACTCTAAATATGCTCTAATTATCTATTATCCATTGTTCATTATAAACTGTGAAAGAGGTAATTATTCATTATTCATTATCCATCATTAATTAATGAAGTACCTAAAGAAGAAACTGAGTTTATTACCTTAATTATTCTTGTTCAAAGCAGGAAATTTTATTCCTAAAAAATGGTATTGCAGTTGTTCATTCTGACTCCTAGCTCCTATTTTAACCCAGTGTACGTTCTAAAGCGTGGAGGTCAGGAATACATAAAGTATCGCGATCGCGCTTAATTAATGACTTTTGCTGTAACTTACTTAAGACTCTAGTCACTGTTTCTCTGGCCAAACCACTCAAACTACTTAGCTCTCTGTGAGGCAGATTAGGAATTTCTACTCCTTCTTGGGAAGTTGTTCCTTGGCCTTCTGCTAAAAATAGCAAAATATCTGCTACCCTTGCCTGAGCATCTGCTTCTCGTAATCTGAGTCGTCGATTCACTTGTCTTAAGCGTCTGGCCATCAATTGGGCTAATCTGATTCCTGCTATGGGTTCGGTATGAATTAGATGGGCAAAATCCTGAGCTGGCATATTACCAATTAATGTAGGAGCTAAAGTAATTACATCAGTAGAGCGAGGCACTTCATCTAAAGCTGCCATCTCTCCGAATAATTCTCCTTTGCCCAAAATATTCAGTGTTACTTCTTTACCATCTAAATTATAGGTGCGAATCTTTACCCACCCATCCAAAATAAAATATACTGAGGTCCCCCAATCGTTTTCCAATAAGATTACCTGATTAGGTGGATGTTGACGGCTGACTACATGAATTACTGCTTTTTCTAATGCTTCTTCTGGTAAGCCCTCAAAAAATGGGGTGGATACCATTAATTGTTTAACATTTGACTGGGGGTCGCGACTGTGCCTATCTTCCATGAGGTTATCTGTTTTATTTATTAGGGCAGGGGATTTAGCCCAGAGGTAAATTATAAATTAATGATGAAAATCAATATATTTTTGGAGAAAATTGGCTAACTTTTAAGCAATTGAAAGCCATATATTCATTAATTGATAATGAATAATGGATAATTACCTCTGGTTAAAACTGCATTAATTGATAATGAAAACTATCTTTAATTATCAATATATATATCCATTTAATATGATTAGCAATACTGGGCAAATCTATAACTCAAACCAACCATCAAGGCCATTTTTTAGCTAAATACAACCGTAGAGTCTATCATATTATCATTTTCTGAATAAACTTGACGATAAATAATATATATGGTAATACAAAGCTATTTAGATTAAATAATTGGTATTTGACTTATTTTGCTTATTTTTAAGTATATGAGTAGTATAATTTCAGCTATAACTGGAATAATACCGTGTTATTGTCACCTAAATATCAATATTTTAACTATAGATACAATGAAAGAATTAACTATAATAGTCAAATTTATCTCAAAGTTGTAGATAGAGTAGGGAAACTCAAAGAAAAATTTGACTGGATTATACTCTGAGAAGTTTTATAATTCTTACTGAAGGTGATTAAAAGAGGTGGTACTCTTGAAGAAGCAGAATAACAGAATCCAAGCAATAATCAGGGAGATAGACGAAGTGCTAAATGAGTCTAGCAGGCAAAGTTCTCCTCAAATTCTCGTAGAAACCCTGAGAAAAACCCAAAAAATACTACAGGAAATGCTGGATTATCTGAATCATAATGTAGATAACAGATCCAATCTACAGTTATTATCTATTGATCCATCTTCAACTCCAGAAAATACTGTTGACCTTGAGATTAAACAACATCCACAGCAAATAGAAGAGTTTTTTGCCCCTATTAACCAGTATTTACAAGAAGATTTCACAATACTTAAAGAACAACGACAAGCTCTGCGAGAAGAAATTAGGCAACTTGAACAGCAAAGACAAGAAAATTATGCCCTAGCTCAACAATATGCTAAACAGGAGCAAATTATTTCTGAGTTTTCTCAAGCTTTACTAGGCCCAGTTAAAGAAACATTACTAGAACATTTGTCTCAGTTATCAACTCAGCATCAATCTTCCAGTCAGAGTGATTTAGGCTCCAGCAAAAATATTTACCCACAGACTATTAAGGATGTTGAAACTTCAGAGCTTATGGAAATTTCAGAGGATAAATTCGAGGAAGTTTCTCACTTTGAAAACTCCAAATTTGATGATTCAAATAGTGATGATAATGAGCAAAAAAAGCTAAATGAAGAAAATTATGTAGAAGCAAATATTGGTACTGAAAATATTGAAATGCCGAAGCTATCTGCTGAAATAGATGAATTAAATGAGCCGAGAAATAAAGTAGTATTGCCTTACCCTGGTTATGAGTTTGTGAAAAGACTAGAACCAGAATCAAAAATAACAGAAACAGAAATAGAAACAAAAACAGAAAAAAAAAATATCCCACTAGATAGGTCAAATAATCAAAAATATTTGAACGAACATCAATCTAGTATTGATGAAAAACAAAACTTAGAAATACTTAAAAAAAACAACCATGAAAATGAAATTTCAGGTCAACTAGCACCTCCTAGTTTTGAAGATAATTATCAAGAACGAAAACAATATCAAAATGAAAATGTTCAAATAAAAGATGGGTTATTACTAACTCCAGAATTAAAATTAGATGGCTCGGAAAATAGAGAAAATTTAGAGAATACGGAAGTGCTTGAATCTCTGAGTAATCTATTTGGCCAGCTAGAGGTTAATGAAGTCAAAACTAACAACTTAATTGCTCCTAGAGAAGCTCAAGAAAGTCAAAAAAATATAAATGAAAATATAAATAATTTTACAGATGAATCGGAAGAAAAAACATATATTCAAGCACCTATAACACAAAGCCTCTTACCTGTAGAAAAACCAGATAAAAAACCAGAAGAATTATTATTAGATAGTAACACTCTAGAATATTTGCGTTCTGATTTGGAAAGTCTAGAGGAAATAGATGTAGATGAATTAATAGACGATCCAGGACAAACTCAATTACAATTAGGAGAAGAAGTGAGTATAGATTCAACAGAAAATACTCTTGATTCAGTTGATAATAGTCTTGTTATTGCTTCAAAAGAAAAAGTTGCTAAATTAGACGATTTATTTATGAATATTGATGATATTTATGACAAATCAACGGCAAGTAAACAGGAAAATATTTATAATTCAGAAGAAAAGACAGACAATGAACTAAATCTAGAAGACATCTTAGATAACTTAACACCTACAACAGATGAAGAAGAAATAATAGAAACAGACGATCAGGAATTTTTAGATATAGAAAGTTTACTTGAAGATACTCAAAATTTAGAAAAAAAAAATTGACTTCATTAGAAATGGAACCAGATATAAAACCACATCAAACAACTTCACCTTGGTATTTAGGAATTGACTTTGGTACTACTGGTATTTCTGCAGCATTATTGAATCGCAGAAGTGGGGAAATTTATCCTATATATTGGGAGCTAGTAGGATCTAAACCAGAATTAGATATTCCTGAAATTAATCGAGAATTTACTCTCTCTACAAAAACTGTTAAAACTGATTTTAATGCTAGTCAAAAAATATATAGGCTACCATCAATTTTTTATATAGCTCAAAAATTAGAAAGAGCTGGCAATGAGAAGAAAGAAATTATCGAACAAAAATATTTATTACTAGAAGATTTTAAGGCTAGTTTAAAAGTTACTATCCCTTACGTTTCAATTAAATTTCCAAAGCAAAAATTACAAGAGAAACAGGAAGAGTCTTTTCTCTTAGCTCCTAATTTTTCTGCTACAACTTCCCACGAACCTGTTTTACAGTGGTGTGAAAAACATCAAATTCCTCTAAGTTTAGTTAAACAGGGATTAGTGACTTTACTGAATACTCTTCAGCCTCAAGTTAATCTTCAAAACTCTATTTCTCTGATTGAGAAAGACACTCAAACAGCAATTATTACCAATGATTATATTTGTGGTGCAGTGGGATTGGAATATGAAGCTTTTGTCTCAGCTTTGGCACAATTAAATTCTGTAATTATGGGTTCTCCTGCAAGTTGCTCAGAAGCTTATCGCTTTAATCTTCGGGAGGCAGTTTTAGAAGCAGGTTTAGTCAAAAATGTCAATCAAGTAGTTGTGATTGAGGATGCGATCGCCACGGCTTTATCAGAATTAACTTCGGTAACAGAAGATACAGAAAATTATGCCATTTCAGAGTTAAGACGAGGTGCAATTTTAATTGTGAATGTGGGGGCAACTACAACAGAATTTGCCTTGGTTAATTTACTGGAAAATGGGCAAAATTTAACCTACTCTAACTTCTATTGTCATAGTTTTGCTTATGGAGGTCATGCTTTAGATCAAGATATTATTTCTCAACTGTTACTAAAAGATGATATAGTAGAAAGTTTAGCCAAAAATAGGAAAAAATCCAGTCAAGTATGGCCACGACCAGGTTATCCAGATTTATCAATTAGGTATCAACTACAGCAGTGGCTACAAAGTTCATCTTATAGACAGGAATTATTAGTAACGGCTCGTAATTTAAAGGTAATTTTGCCATCGGAAAAAGAGTTTAGTTTGAATATAGGAAATAATATCAAGTATTTACAAGAAAAAGATTTAGAAACTAAGGTATTAGAACCTTTTGTTCAACAATTAAATGAGGAGTTAAATAATTTTTTGAGTAAGGTGGGAATATCTCCTGTAGGAATTAACCGGGCTATTTGTACTGGAGGTAGTGGTTGTTGGAAGGCGATCGCTAGTTGGTTACGTCAAAAATTACCTAACGCAATTATTGTACAAGATGGAAAAGTTGAGTCGGAAAATGTAGATTTAAGGCAAGAAAATGAGCAGGGAGTGGATAATTATTTATCTCAAATAGAAGATATTAAACTAACTATTGGTAGAGTTGCTTATGGTTTAGCTATCTTACCTCTCTATCGAAAAATTGTAGATATACCTCAGCAACAATACAATGATTATTTTCTACTTTGGGAGATATTACAAGTTTTTTCAGATTATCCTTTATCTGTCAAAGAAATTTTTCATTTATTAGAGAAACGAGGCATAAATACTCGTGTTTGCCAAGAAAAAATCCAAACTATTTTAGAGGGAAATTTACCTCTTGGTTTAATCCCTGCTGACGAAGATTTAATACTATTAAGTGAAGTTTCTCAACAAAATGATGACTATCAAAATTTAAAAGCAAAACCTCTTTTTGATTGGGAAACTGATAGTAATAGATATGAATTGAATTATGAACAAGCAGAATATGTACGGGAATATTTAAGTAAATTAGTAGCTAGCAGCAAGCAAAAATTAGAGGAACCTTTAATAATTAATAAT
>JBCDJM010000338.1:0-7748 GCA_038747755.1 Cyanobacteria bacterium P01_H01_bin.35 | reverse complement strand
CCGGGTTCTTTCTGGACGCAGCCAGCTGGGGAAGTGCATATTACCTCTGCTAACAGCAGCAAAAACATGGCGTACATAGAGATTGAGGATGGACCGTATCTCGTCCTTCCTCCTGAGGAGGCGTTTGATAATGGAGAAAGGCCAGTCAACGTCGATAAATCAAACTTTGTTTGGTTGGACGCATCAAACATTGTTTGGCTCGATCAGCCCGGAATGCCAGCCTCTGCTAATGGACCAAAGGTAGCTTTTCTTTGGGGCAAGCCGCAGGAGGGTGAGTTAAATGGGACTCTTGTCAAGCTACCGACTGGGTTTACCGGAAATATCCATAGCCACGGCTCGACATTCCGTGCTGTAGTTATCGAGGGTAAACCTAAGTACCTAGTGCCGGGCGAGACTGACGTCAAGATCATGGAGCCGGGCAGTTATTTCGGCTCCAACGGAGAGTCGATGCATCGGGTATCGTGCGAAGTGGGAGAGGAGTGCATCATCTATGTGCGCATGGAGGGTAAGTTCGACGTCGTTCCGGCGTAGTCAAAGAAGTAACCGCGCCTGATTTCCGATAGCAGGTGCAAAGGAAGAAGGAGGCTGTCTCACCATAAGCTAATAATATTTAAAATTTGGAGGTAAAAACTATGAAGGCAGTAGGTTTAACTCAATATTTGCCCATAGAAAACGAAAATAGTCTATTAGACGTTGAAATTCCTAAACCCACAGCCAAAGGCAAAGATTTACTGGTACAGGTTAAAGCTATTTCTGTTAACCCAGTAGATACAAAAGTCCGCGCACCAAAAGAAAAGATTGAATCCCAACCCCGTATTCTTGGTTGGGATGCAGCAGGTATAGTGATAGAAATTGGCGAAGAAGTAACAGAATTTCAACCTGGAGACGAAGTTTATTATGCAGGAGATATTACTCGTCCTGGTAGCAACAGCGAATTTCATTTAGTGGATGCCAGAATTGTCGCTCGCAAACCACAGAATTTAGATTTTGCTCATGCAGCAGCTTTTCCTCTTACTGGTATCACTGCTTGGGAAGCTCTGTTTGAAAGATTAAATATCGAGCAAAAAGGAGCTGATGCAGGCAAATCAATTTTAATTATTAATGGTGCAGGAGGAGTTGGTTCTATTGCCATTCAGCTAGCGAAATTAGCCAAACTTAATGTTATTGCTACAGCTTCTCGTCCAGAAACTATCGCTTGGTGTCAAAAACTTGGTGCTGATGAAGTGGTCAATCATCGAAATAATCTAGCAGAAGAGATTGAGAAAGTTGGTTATCAAAATGTTGATTATATTCTTTGCTTGAATGATAGTGATGGCCACTGGCAAGCTATGAGTAAAGCGATTAAACCCCAAGGCACAATCTGTTCTATTGTAGAGAATGAAAAACCCCTAGATATGGATATTTTAAAGAGTAAAAGTGCTGGCTTTGTCTGGGAATTTATGTTTACTCGTTCAATGTATCAAACAGAAGATATGGCAGAGCAAGGTAATTTACTTAATGAGTTGAGTAAACTAATTGAAGATGGTGTAATTATTACAACTTGCAATGAGGTAGTTAAACCGATCAACGCTAAAAACTTACGAGATGTTCATCAACGTCTTGAGAAGGGTAGAACGATTGGAAAAATTGTTCTAGCTGAATGGAATTAATCTTTAAAAACTTAGAAAAAAATGAGGTGTGATTATTCTCTGTCTTAAAAAATAGCATTATTTTTAACTTTCACCTCTAAATCGAAATGATTGATACGATTTTAGTTGTTCAAGGGCCAGAATTCAACTCTGTAAAGCGTGGTCTGAATCATCAGTTATCTGTATCTCCAAAATTATTACCTCTACCAATAGGTGTTACATCCGTGACTCACTATTTGCATCAATGGCAAGAAAAACATGATTTTTTCTCTCAGCAAGCATCAACAGTATTGGTAATGGGATTATGTGGCAGTCTTTCTAGTAAATATCAACCTGGAGATGTGGTTATTTATGATGAGTGTGTTTTACTTGACGACTCTCAGTTGCTTCGGCAAAAGTGCAATGAGGTTTTAACTAGCAAGTTGCAAACTCATTTACAAGAAAAAGCATCTTTAGTAAGAGGTTTAACTAGCGATCGCTTCATTTACAAGGCGGAGGAAAAACAACTACTGGGAAAAAATACTGGTGCAGAAGTAGTAGATATGGAAGGTTTTGCTATTCTCAATTTTTTTGCTAATTTTTCTGTTTCTGTGGCGATGGTGAGGGTAATTAGCGATGACTGTTACCATAACCTTCCTAATATATCTTCTGCTATAACATCATCTGGAAATTTACAACCTTTACCATTAGCGATCGCTATGTTTCGACAACCACTTGCTGCCTTCCAACTTATTCGAGGATCGAGCAAAGGATTAAAAGTATTGCAGGAGGTGACAACTTGTCTTTTTAGTCATTAAAAAGAATTAAACAGTTACTCTGTGACCACCCGATTTTCTTTTCCTTTTCAAACTCATTGAGTAGTCGCGTTACTGTTACGCGACTGGTACTAATAATGTCAGCTAATTCTTGATGAGTTAAGCGAATATCAAGTATTTGCCCTTCTGGCAGTTGATTCCCAAATCGCTCTGCTAACCATTTTAATAATCTCAACAGTCGCCATTTGATTTTTCTAGAATGAATAATTCTTAAGAGTTCTTGAGTTCTTTGAATATGAGAAAGCATTACTTCTTGAGCATAAAAATAACCCCTTGGTAAAATACTCGCCTCGACAATAGTTAAACATTCAACTTGATAAGGATAAGAAGGAAAGAGAGGTTGACCAACAATATCCCCTCGACCCCAAAACCCTAAAGTAATCGTATTTTGTTCTTCATTCTTGGTCAGAGTACGAACTATTCCAGAATCTATTCGCCATAATAAAACATCTGTCAATGGTATTAGTTGACGGCGTTTAAATTGATGGCTCTTTAATTTAGGGGCTGCAGTAATTAATGAATTTAAGCTCACTTTTTTCTCCTATTTATGTTGCAAAATCTGTATTTTTGTGAGCATTTCCTGGGGAATGCTGCACCAACATTCATCAGTCATTAGCTATCAATTATATCAAATCCAGTAGTATAGGTCTCGTAGGGGTTTGATTACCAATGGATAATTGATAATTGACAATTGATAATTAGAGATAGTTTTCATTATCCATTATCAATTAATGAAGAAACTCCCTACACAAAATTTATAGTTTTTGCCTCTTATGAAACAGTTACTTCTCAGCTCATTTTTTTTGAGTAAGTTAATTGTGAATTTCTGGATTTGTAGGAGAGCATTGTGAATTAGCTCCACAGACTTGTAAAGCTGGTTTGGCTAGATTATTATTTGCTTCATAATCACCACAATTTATTGCTGTTTCAGTGAGTGCGCTGTAAGGATGTACGGTACACTTTAAACGATAGTCTCCTGTAAAAAATGCACAGCGACTACAGGGAATTTGATGCAGTCGTTTAACATAATTTATTCCTGACTGAAACGTTACATAAAAATTACGCAAACCTATAGTAATTAGTGATATAATAGCAATCATCAAAATACTATGAGCTAGACCTTGAAGTATCTCTTCTGGAAGCAAATTAATCATAGTTTGAACTCTATACTAAATTAATACTTAGTGAAAAATTCCTAGTTAAAGGTAGTAGTATAACTAGGCAAAACTGAAGCGATCGCTAACTATATTAGTTATAGAGTTTAGAAGTTAAAAATAATGTCAAATAAGACACTATTTTATGCTTGAAATCAGTAACTAGTTAGGATTTGCTGAAAAAATCTGATGTATGAGGAGAACATTCAAGTAGCGGCACCGTCAGATTTGCGACCTACAGTGAGGAATAATGGGAATTACAGAGGAAATATAAGGAAGAATTGTCTGAGTTTTTTTTCTCCATTGTCTGCTAAAATGATCACATTTTCAATAATTCCCTCCTAAAAGCTAGCACTTTTTTAGCACTAAAAAGGCTAAAGCCTTTATCTGTAAATGCTTTTATTCTTAATCAGCAAGTTGTAACTAGCTATTCAGTAAGAGAACATTTAACTTGCTATTACTTGTGGAGTAATATCTGATAAAACCAAGCTATTTTCTTGCCAAAATTCTAAAAGTGGTTTGGCTACATTTAGAGGTGAAAAATGATGGAAGAAATAACGACCTTCAGGACATTCCCAAATCCGATCTTCTGGTTTTAAAAATGGTTGCCATCCTTGAATTAAATTAGGATCGATAATTATATCATCATTGCTGCCACATACCATTAAAGGTACAGGAACTTCTCTCGGAACCATACTTTGGCGTTTTAATAATGAATGAGGAGATGGAGATAAATTTAAATCTCTTTCCAATATCCTGACTAAATTTTGAGTAATTTTTCTATCTTGTTCACCAAATAAACTTTTTACCATATTTGCCAAAAGTATTTCCCGACTACAAGGTAAAAGATGGCGATGTACATAATAATGTGCTTGCCAATCAACTGTAGGATGAACACCTACAGATAGTAAGGTTAAAGATTTTACTCTTTCTGGATATCTACGAGCATATATTAATCCTACTAATCCACTTGTACTATGACCAATAAGGTGAATAGGTTTATTTATAGATTTGAGATAATCATGAAGTAAAGTTACGGCTATATCTAGAGTGCAAGGATCGTCGGGAGTTTGCAAATAATCCCATTCTGCAATTAAAACTTTTCTGGATAAATAACGAATTAATCGCTGATTAAAAACTTGTAGACTAGGGCTAGTGCTTAACCATAATACATCTGGAATTTTAGACATTGCTCTTTATTCTCCTAAATTATTAAGGTACTAATAAATAGTACCTTTGATGTAGATGATAATTTTTAGAGAAGGAAGTATCTGAAATCAGAAGTATATATTGAGGTTTTCTAGTAGATTTTTTTTAGTCTCAACTAGATATTGCTCAAATATTACTTTCCGTTTTTTTCAGAAAACTTCCTTCTCTTAGAAGTTTTGCAAGTTAATGGATTTTCTCTGAGTTAATCAACTTTAGTCAAATCTGATAACTTTGCTAATTTAATCAAACTAAACCCCAAAATCTGTTTTGAGTTGTGCTACCCATTTTTTGATCCGTTCTTCTGTTAGTTCAGCTTGATTATCTTCATCTAGAGCTAAACCTACAAACTTACCATCTTTGACTGCTTTGGATTCGCTAAACTCATAACCATCTGTAGGCCAACCACCCCCAACAGTAGTGCCTCCTAAACTAGAGATTTTTTCCTCCAACATACCCATAGCATCTTGAAAGTTATCACCATATCCTATTTGGTCTCCTGTACCAAAATAGGCTACTTTTTTGCCCTTGAAATCAATATTATCTAGTTCCTCAAAGAAACCTTCCCAGTCACTTTGTAGTTCACCAATATTCCAGGTAGGACAGGCAACAATTAAATTTTGATAACCATCAAAATCTCCTGCATTTACCTCACTCATATTATGGATAGTAACTACTCCGTCACCACCAAGTTCTTTCTGAATAGTTTCTGCAGCTTCTTCAGTTTTACCTGTTGTGCTGCCAACAAAAAGACCTATTGTTGACATTTTTCCCTCCGTTGTGGTAGTTTTTTTGTCTTGTACTTTAGATATTAGTTTGAGCAATTTTCAAACTATTGAATTAGAACTTAGTATGGTTCTAATTCATCACAATAACCAGACCAATCAGTTGTTAGTTTATTCATGTTTTTGTTTGTATTTATTGTTTTATATTGACAACTATTTTCTCCTTCTAAATCTTGGAAAATATATCGGCTGTCGTAATCTTGTTTGTATTGTTTGATTTTCCATGAAGCTAGTTTTTTTGAACCTGTCATTTTTCTATTTCCTATCAGTTATTTTTTAAATAAAAATTGTTAGCATCATATTTTTATCTATTTTTAAATTTGTCAGGTATTATTTGATAATTTAAAATTGCTTATTGCTTGATTACATAGTCGCTATAATTAAGTTAAAGATTGTCTGTAATTTTTCGGTAAAAAATAGTTATTCTTATATTTTTATCTGAAGTGATATCTAACTACTAGGATCAAAATCCATTTATTGATACCCCAGGAATATTTTGATAATTATTTGCAATAAGTTGACAAAACTATAAATAATTTTATCTCCTGTTGATTAATTATATGGTTTAGGTGTAGTAAGAAAAATTAAATAGGGATATAAATAAATTTTTGCCAAATTCATCTCAAACCCATTGTGATTTTTAGCCTGAAAGTTCATTTCTAGAGATGTCTAAATCTTTTAGGTTGTCCTGTCATTTAACTCTACCCTATATTATTCTACTCAAAGTAAATGAGAATCATTTCTATTTACTATATATATTTACTCATAAATGTAGTTCGGTTGTCAAGCCCTAAAGCAAAATTTTCTATTACAGAAAATTTACGTTTCCCGAAGCAGTTGCCGGGAGATTGGCTAGAACCTCACTACTATAAGCCTTCCATAAATATACATTGAGAGTTGGAATTTCAGAAATCAGATTCAAAAATTCCAACTCTCAAACACTTATCAGATTAAGATTATTCCCCTACACTATTCAAAGCATTTTCCACACGCTTAAAGTCAAAACCCATAGATCGCAAAGCGTGCCAGAGATGACCTTGTAAGAAGAAGAATGCTAAGAAGAAATGAGTATTTGCCAACCAACAACGAGCAGTATGAGCACCTAAAGGCAACTCTACACTGTCAGCAAAATAAGGAGTAACCCCCAACTTAATATCCAAAACTGGACCATAAAACTCTACAGGATAAGCTAAAGTATTAACAGCACAGAAATAAGCTGCAACAAATCCTGCTAGAGCAATTCCACCTAAAGAGTAAGAAAGAATTGCTTCACCAGAGAATATTAAGACCCGCTTTGCCCAAGGCAGGGGTTGCGTAATAATGTGCCAAAGGCCACCTAAAACTAGAAGAAATCCCACAAAAATGTGACCTCCAACTAAGTCTTCTAAACTATTAACAGTGGCAAAATGAGTTTGATATCCATATATTACTAATGGATCGAGAGTGGGATTTGTTACTAAACGAACTGTTTGAGTTGTCGCATCATAAAGCCCACCAAAATACATAGCTTTGGCTACTAATAATAAAGCACCAAATCCTAAGAAAAGTAGGTGATGACCTAAGATAATACCGAGCTTTTTAGGGTCATCCCATTCAAAGTGAAAGTTCTTCGCTCCACCTGTTGCATCCTTTAAACTTTCTGGAGCTTTAAAGGTATGAAAAAGCGCTCCTGCACCTAATACTGCTGATGAAATTAGATGTACAACACCAACCACAAAATATGGATAAGTATCTACAACTGCTCCACCTTTTCCGAGACCTAAACCTAAAGTTGCTAGGTGAGGCAGTAAGATTAAACCCTGTTCTCCCATGGGTAAATCAGGGGAATATTTAGATATTTCAAACAGAGTAAATGCCCCTGCCCAAAAAGTAATTAGAGCTGCTTGACCTGCATGAGCAGATATGAATAAACCAGATAGTTTAGCGAAGCGGGCATTTCCAGCCCACCAATCGTATTTAACTTCTGGACTACCATAAGTTTGCATGAAGTTTAGCCTCTTTGAATTATGGTCAATGGTTGATCAAAACAGTAAATACTAATTTTTATACAATAAATTAGTAACTGCTTATACTTAAAATAATTGTTGAAATAAATTAGAAAAACTGTATTATTAATTACTTTTTTTTTGAAAAAATATAGAAAAATAATTAAGAAATTAT
>JBCDJM010000337.1:0-7843 GCA_038747755.1 Cyanobacteria bacterium P01_H01_bin.35 | reverse complement strand
TTAAATATAAAAGCATTGACATATAACGATATTAGCCTTTTTAGGTCTGTAAAAAGTACAAGGTTTTTGTTCTAAGAAGCTCAAAAAGTGAGGATGTTGGGTTGCGCGAGGCAGAAAAATCACTCTTATAATTCTGACTCCTGCCTCCTCGCTCGTTCCCCATTCCTCCTGACTCCTTTTCTCACCCATAATACTTTTTCAGCAAACCCTAATTACCTCTGGTTAAAACCTTTCTTGATTGAATGTAAAGGAAATATTATTTTTTTCTTCCCCTTTCAATGGGAATCTTTTAACCTGGACTTAATTAATAATTATTAATTATTCGGTAATATCAAATCCACTTGCAATGGAAGTGTTATAAGAAACTGGGTTTATGGGAGATAAATATTAGCAAGTGTACGGCATTTCAGATCCCCATTACAAAAACAACTTCTGACTTATGACTTCTATGAAATGGTTTCAATTATCCTAAAAATAATTTTTAGTGGTTCTAGTGAAAATCTCTTGTCTCTTGCTTACTTATACAAAAATTAGATTTTTTTAGTGCCGATATCTAATTAATTTCACTGAATTAACTAGATAAGATTAATCATTAAATTATCTAGAGATGGCACGTCTTCTATAATCGCAATTAAATCTCCTGATAGGGTAGATATATTAACCGAGTTATTAATAATTTCAGCACTATAATCAGCTAAAGTTCCTGGTAAATGAATTTGGTCAAAAGCAACATCAAAGTTTTGAATTAAAGCAAAGTCTGAATTGCCAAAGCCAGCATAAAAAGGTAATCCTTGAGAAGAACCTAGTATAAATTGGTCTACTATTTCTGCTCTCGAACTACCAACTAATATATCAATTTCTCCTACTCCAAAACTATTAGGAATTATTTCATCATTTACGGGATTATATCCCAGAGTATTTACACCAATAATTCTGGTATTGTTGCCAAAAGCAGTAATAATATCATTACCATTAGTACCTGTAAAAAATCCTATTCGTTCAATTTCAAATTGTCCAAACTGAATGTAATGTTCTAAACCAGAATTAAATTCTCCTCTATTGATAGCAGCATCAACGGCAGGATAAGTTTGCCGATAAATCTCCTCATTAAAATTTCCACCCTCTTCTCCTAATGCCAGAGTTGTCACTACTCCTGCTTCCGATCCTGGTTGAGTGATGCTGCTATTACCAAAAGGATCTGGAAAACCACCTTCCTCTCCTAATGCTAAAGTAGTAGCAAAATCGCCCCCTTCTTCTCCTAATGCGAGAGTAGTAGCAAAATCCCCACCTTCTTCTCCTACTGCAAGAGTAGTAGCAAAATCCCCACCTTCTTCTCCTACTGCAAGAGTAGTAGGTGTGGGTTCAGGAGCAAAACCACCTTCTTCTCCCACCGCTTGAGTAGTTACTACTTGTGGTGGTAAAGGTATTGGAGTAATTCCTGCTTCTGCTCCCAATGTTGCAGTTGTTGGTATAGGTAAATTACCACCTTCTTCCCCTATTGCTTCAGTTGTGGGTATAGGTTCACTGAAACCACCTTCTTCTCCTAATGCTTGAGTAGTTGCTATAGAGGTGCCACCATTTTCGGAATTATCAAAAGCTTCAGTTGTAGCACCGCCCTCTTCTCCTGTTGGAGTAGTAGTTACAGGTTCAGCAGAGTTATTAGCAGGGGAATTTTGTTCAACTTGAGTGACTTGTAGAGATGTTTTCAGTTCCTCAATTGATTTTGCAAATATATGTTGTGTCATATTTTCTCCCAATTAAACTTTATACTTATCAAGACTTACCCATAACTACCACATCTTGTATAGGTGATTCGCGTTTGCGTTTCGCTTTGCGACATGAAAAGCGAGAACTACCGTAGCAAGAGGCAGCTCCTCTGCAAGAGGCAGCATTCCGCAGGAAATCACCCCTAAAAATAGAGTATAATTAAACATTTTAGGTAAGTTCTGACTTATTATAGTTATCGAAAATAAGGAAGATATTACAATCTTCTCTAAATCACAGTTCTTCTCTAGTAAATATTAACATAGATGACTAAACTACCCAATGACATAGATGGGGCGATCGCCCAAGCAATGGAAGCTACTAAAGCAGCTCTCCAAGATGGTTATACTAGACTCCAAATTGAGATAATTGTTCCAGAAATCGAACTTCAAGCTCAATCTCTGGCAAAACAGTTTCTTCCTGTTTTACTAGAAACAGGTACTCAGCTTAAAGTATTTTTTCCCGACACTGGAGCAGCAGCTTTAGCTAGACGGGATTGGCAAGATGTCTCTTTTAAAATAGAAGATATTGGCACAAGTAGGTCTCCAGTTGACAGTAGAGTTAAACCCGAAGACGAATGTTTTTTATTAATTGCTCCTTCTGCTGTAGAAGTGGCCCAAGCTGAGAAATTATCTAATCTAGCTGGCGATCGCCCAGTTGTGATGTTAATCCCTAGATTAGAGGATGTCTCTATTGTGGGAATTGGTTATGCCGCACGTCAACTCCGGGAGAGATTTATCAAAACTATTGAATCTTGCTATTATATTAGGTCTGTTGGTGAGGCAACATTATATCGTTGTTATCCTTCCCCTTGGCAAATTTGGCTTGAAGAAGATGGCCAGTATAAATTAATAGCTGAACAAGCTGAGAAACCAGTGGGAGATCAAGTAGATATAATTTTAGCCGAAGCTACTGGTACAGCTAAAACAGATGACTCTGCTTCAGCCTCTTCATCCTCTGAGACAATAGCTGCTGCGCCAAAACGGAGAGGATTATTAACCGAAATTCAAAAATTCCTGCGTGCTTTAAGTAACTAAAAGTTAATACTGAATATATTGAAGGTATTTTTAATCTGAAAATTACCGGGTAATTAATAATTAATAATTATTAATTAAATAATTGAGGTTAAAAGCCTCCCCTTGGATAGGGGAAAAAGCGGTCGTTTAGCTACGCACAACTACGTTAACGGCTGTCGCCGACATGTTTGCGGAGCATTCCCTATACGAAAAAGCGGAGCTTCCCGAAGGGTGGGATGGCGTTTCGGCTAAGAGCCGACATATAAAGCGGAGCGGCTCTGCAAGAGCGGGTCTCCTGCTCTTGGCAGAGCCACTCCGTTAACGCCATATCCAATCGACCAAGAGAAAATAAATTTTTTCCTTAGCTTGTCAATCCTCTCCCTTTTAGGGAGAGGTAATTATCAATTATCAATTATCAATTATAGCGGTTTTCACAAAGGTAGACTACAAAACTTCTGCCTTCTGCCCTCTGCCTTCTGCCTTTAAGCCAAAATCTTTGTATTCTATGTTAATGAAAAGCGCTATAATGAACAACCTAAATTTATTCAGGGTAAAATTGCTATAAAATTAGTTAAATTCTTGATAATCCTGAAAATTAAGGTCGGTTATACCCTTTCACGGAAGTCAGAAGTTATAAATTATATCATGTCTGGTCGCATCGTCTAGCAAAGGTAAGGAAGAAGGCTTGAGTTATCTAGGAGAGAAGCTTTAAGAGAAGGAAAAACCTTAAATATGGTATATATTTCCCCAGCTTTTACCGAATAATTAAGGTTTAAAGCCTCTCCTTTAAATGAGAAACAAGAAAAAATTTTCCTTTTATTCAATCCTTTCCCTAAAAGGAAGAGATAATTATCAATTATCAATTATCAATTATTGAAACACTCTGATACCAATGGACATGATATTAGAAGTTAGATTTTGATAGACTAAAAACTTTAACAATACAGGCATTTTAGGCAATGATTTGACATTTAAAATTTGAAACGATTTGTGACATCCTTTTAAAGTGAATTGGTATTAACTTTAAAAATTATATGATAAAATATATAAATTAAGTTTTATAGGGTGGTTGAATTAAAAAAAATTAATTAAATTTTGATCAAATTGTAGCACAGTTACAATTTGTTCCTTGAGGGCAAAGTTAAAGTGTGGTAGTAAAAACTTATCAGCAGCAACTAATGAACACCAGACGTATTATCATTGGCGACATACATGGGCATTATGATGGGTTAATGGCTTTGTTAGAGGCGATCGCCCCAGGCAGAGATGATATGGTATACTTTTTAGGAGACTTAATTGATAGAGGTCCGAAAAGTTCTCAAGTAGTAACATTTGTTAAAAATAGCCCTTATCAGTGTATCTTGGGGAACCACGAACACATGATGATTCAAGCTCTTTCAGATACAGAAGTCAAGCATGAGGCATGGCAAAGTTGGTATTACAGTGGTGGTGTAGAAACTGTGGAAAGTTATCGAGATACAGGAATTATGCCTTATGATGATTTAGAGTGGATGCGATCGCTACCTCTATATCTAGACTTAGGAGATATTTGGTTAGTTCATGCCGGGATAAATCCCAAACTACCGATTCAAAAGCAAGCACACCATGAATGTTGTTGGATTCGCCATGAATTTCATTCTGTAGACAAACCCTATTTTTCCGATAAGTTAATTATTATAGGTCATACTATAACTTTTACTTTCGATGAAGTTGAGCCGGGAGAATTAGTTTGTGGAGCTGGTTGGCTAGATATTGATACCAGTGCATATCATCCTCGCAGTGGCTGGCTAACAGGATTGGATGTTGACAATAATATTATTTATCAGGTTAATGTTAAAGATTATCAAACTCGGAAAATGCACTTAGATGAACTTGTCAAACCTTATAAAGCTAGACGAACATTAAGACAAAAAATGCAAGAGCGTTTATCTATGAAAAAAAATAACCAAGAAAATCTTAAAGTAAAAAATTATCAGTCATCGTAGCAGTTGTTCTCTATAGCAGTCCTATTTCAGTTGAAAAAAAATTTCCTGGAATTAGGGAATTAAACAATTAATAATTAATAATTAATTATTACCTCTTCTTTATAAGAAGATTGTGTCCGCTGGTATCGTTTGTGTAAAAATTGGGGAAATATTTACTATATCTAAGCTTATCCCTTTTCTTCTTCCTTGCCTTATCTATACAATACCGATGTTACCAGACATGATATAAATTTTTTTTCTTTTTTACTCATGTAATGGAGAAGCTTTATACCTTAATTTTTGGTAATAGGAAAAAGAGGCAAGAGTTTAATACTTTATATCGAAATTTTCGGATTTTTTACAAATCATTTATGATTCCTAGAGCTGAATGCAACGAGAAGAAAAACAACAATTAATTACTTACTTAAGTCAATTTGTTACCACAGCACGTTGGGAAAAAATTTTATCGGTTTTACAGCAAAGAACCCGCTATATTACTGTTATTTTAGAAGATATTTATCAACCCCATAATGCTAGTGCTGTTCTGAGAAGTTGTGACAGTTTTGGTGTACAAAATGTGCATATTGTAGAGAATAAAAATATTTTTACAATTACTCAGGGTGTAACTATTGGTTCAGATCGTTGGTTAACATTATATCGTTATAATCAACCAAGCATAAATAATACAGAGGAATGTTTAAAGAAATTAAAAAGTGAGGGTTATATAATAGCAGCAACAACTCTCTATAAAGAGCAGATAACTATTGAACAATTATCTGTCAATACAAAAATTGCGTTAATGTTTGGTTCAGAAATTAATGGTTTATCAGAAAATGCTCAAAGCAATGCAGATGTATCGGTAAAAATTCCGATGGTGGGATTTAGTGAAAGTTTTAATATTTCTGTTAGTGCTGCTCTATGTTTATATGATGTGATGAACCGCCTCAAAAAAGAGCATAATAATTGGGAATTAACTGAGACAGAACAATTAGATTTAGAATTAGATTGGTTGCGGAAATCTATTAAAGGAGGGGAACTTATTGAGAAGAAATTTTTCAGAGATGTTGATCAAATTGAAGGGAGTAGGGAGTAGGGTAGGTTGAGTTGTTCGCTTTAGCGTTGCAAAGCAAAGCATAAAACAAAACCCAACAATAATAAGCATCTAGAAATCAAAAATTCAATCAATTCTTATCCGCGTTCTACCCAACCTACTCAACTTTCAAATTACAATCTTGACTAACTTCTGAGGAAGAAATCTTCTGCTGTCAAGGAAACAGTATTTGTCAAAGTAGCAAACTGCTCTCCATCACCGAAACCAGCTTCACTACCATTAGTATTATAGAATAAATTACCATTTGAACTATTGTAAACAATAACTGCATCAACTGTTTCTGCAAGTGCGTCACTGGTTACTGTTGTGAATTCTTCTTGAATACTGAAACCTGTCATTCCCGACTCACTGTTAATAGCACTAAAAGTTGTAAGATCGAGAAGAATAATGTCTCCAGTTCCTCCCTGAGTTAGAGAAAAATCGGTAATACTATCTATACCTAAATCTTCTGACTGAAATTCTTGATTGGTATTAAAGATAAAGCGGTCAATGCTTGCACCTCCTGTAAGTTCATCGTTTCCAGTGCCTCCATTTAAGCGATCGCGACCTTGACCACCTCTGAGAGTATCGTCACCATTACCACCAAACAAGCGGTCAATACCCAAACGACCTTCTAAAATATCGTCGCCGTTTCTCCCATAGAGGGAGTCATTACCCCTAGCGCCAATAATACTATCGTTTTCTGCGGTACCAGGTAGGGTATCGTTGCCCCGACCTCCTTTAATCAAAGGACCTCTATTGAGCAAGATAGAAATTTCGTTAGATGAGTCTTGTCCAAAGTTGGCAATTACTAGGTCTAGGCGATTGTCCTCGTTAAAATCTGCAGTAGTTACACCTATAGCTCCACTTCCTACTCCTACGTCATTTCGATTATCAAAGTTTCCAGTTCCATCTCCTAGCAAAATTGAGGCACTATCGCTCAGAAAGTTGGCAACTGCTAAATCTTGATTTCCATCGTCGTCAAAATCTCCTACTCCAATTCCTACTGGAAGGGAACCTACCGGGAAGTCTTCACGTTCAAAATCTCCAGTTCCATCTCCTAAATAGATTGAAACATCTTCCGTATCTGCATTAGCGACTGCTAAATCTATATTCCCATCTTGATTGAAATCGCCAGAATTAATCCCATCAGGTCGATCTCCTGCTGGTAAGTTAGTGGGATCGCTAAAAGTACTATCCCCATTTCCTAACAAGATAGAAACGTTATCGGTAAAAGCATTAACAACAGCTAAATCTTGATTTCCATCCTCGTTAAAATCTCCTACTGTCAGGTCAAAAGCTCCATCTTCAAAGGGAATTACTGGGAGTGCCTCAAAACTACCGTCACCGTTTCCTTCGAGAATTGAAACCCCATCTCCTCCAATGTCTTCGATTTCTCCTCCACCTCCAAAGTTAATAACGGCTATATCTAAGAAAGAGTCTCCGTTAAAATCACTTACTCCCATCGGACCAGTGACATTACCTGCTGGAAAATTAAGAGGGTCACTAAAATTACCTAACCCATCTCCAAGTAATATTGAAATATTATTATCTAAACTATTACTAACAGCTAAATCTAAATTTCCATCACTATCAAAATCGTCTGTTACTATAGAGCCTGGGGCGTCTCCCACATTAATATTGGTTACCAGACTGAAATTTCCAGTACCATCTCCTGATAGGAAGGAAAGATCATCACTGTTAAAATTGGCAACGACTAAATCTAAATTGTCATCACCATTAAAATCTTTAGCTACAATAGCTCTAGGAGCATCTCCAACTTCCAAATCAGTTCTTTCAAAGGCAACAGAAACAATAAAATCTTCCATTAATATACTCAAGGTTGGTTTACTACAATAAATAGTATTATTTTTTTATAAATACTATTATCTTCTCAAAAAAATCAATTAGCTGATTTTTAAATAAAAAGCTTCATTGAACTTATTTAGAAGCTCTTGAAGAATTTATTCTCGAAGTATTATAGAGTAATTTTTAACAAAAAAAAGTTT
>JBCDJM010000336.1:0-7883 GCA_038747755.1 Cyanobacteria bacterium P01_H01_bin.35 | reverse complement strand
TAAACAAAAGTGGGCAGAAGGGAGTATGTGAACCTAACCTGGAAGTAACCTTAGTTATTAGGAGCCGTTGAAACATGAAACTCTCATGCACGGTTCTGAAACAGAGGTGAGGGGTAGCGATACCCCCATCGACTGTAACTAATTACTATAGCTTGCGTCATTGCGACTGGAACGGAGTGGAAGGTTTGCGGAGCATTCCGGAACGGATAGCAATCTCTTAAACCTCTGAGATTGCTTCCTATCGTCGGTGCGGACGACTGTTCAACCGGATTCTATATAAAGGGTTTAGAGAGCAAACCCCTACTATTTGCAACTTAAAATACCCCTTCTCATAACAACTACTGTAAGATTATACCAATTTCATTTATCAATTTTGTCTCCCCATTTTTCTAACTCAAATTTTGGTGCAGCTTCTATTTCTGGTGGTAGTGGAAAGTCCGTTACTAATTGAGCGATCGCTGCTATTCTTTCCATATTTGCTACTACACCTGGAAAATGTTCTGACTGTAATGGTAAATTGATTAATTCTGCTGTTAATTCTACATATTTTTCAATATTTTTCATTTTAATTTTCCTAACTCAGTTTTTGTAACCATTTCCTGGGTTATTCTGCGGGGCATAAATGCAAAGTGAAATAGCTATTATATAAAATCCGCTAAATTCAGTATTTAGGCATTGTCACATCTCCCCATCTCCCGATCTCCCCACACTCCCCACCCTCCCCACACCCATTTTATGTCAGGGCAACAAATTTGATTTTTTTCGGAGTAGTTTCTGCTAACAATTTGCCATGAGAAAATACATACTTTACTGTAGCTCTTTTCCTAATTGCATGAAAAGGATTTTTAGCATCTAAAACTATTAAATTACCTGGTTTTCCTACTTCAATTCCATACCTATCCTCCACATCTAAAGTTTTCGCACCATTCCTAGTAATCATTTGATAACAAGCATTAATTTCTGGTATTCCTGTCATGTGACAAATATGCACACCCATATAAGCTACATCTAACATATTACCAGTACCTAAATTATACCAAGGGTCTTGCACACAATCATGTCCGAAACTAACATTTAATCCATTTTGCCATAACTCTTTTACTCGCGTCACACCCCGTCTTTTAGGATAAGTATCAGTACGACCTTGGAGAGTAATATTAATTAAAGGATTAGCAACAAAATTAATTTTAGACTTCTCTAATAAACTCATTAATTTAAAAGCATAAGCATTATTATAAGAACCAAAAGCAGTTGTATGACTGGCAGTAACTTGCGAAGTTAGACCTGTACGAATTGCACAAGCAGCAACTACTTCTAAAAACCTTGATTGATCGTCATCTATTTCATCACAATGCACATCAATAAAACAGTCATATTGTTCTGCCAATTCAAAGATATGATGTATAGATTTTACTCCATCTTCCCTGGTAAATTCATAATGAGGAATTCCTCCTACACCGTCTACTCCTAATTGCAAAGCAGTCTCTAAAAAAGTCAGATTTTCATCTTGACTATAAATGCCGTCTTGAGGAAAGGCAACTATTTGTAAACTCATCCAATCTTTGACAGTTTCTTTTACTTCTAAAAGTGCTTGTAATGCTGTTAGTGTTGGCTCGCTAACATCAACGTGAGTTCTGACAAATAACACTCCTTGTTTGGCTTGAGTTTTAAGAGTTTCAATAGCGCGTTTTTTTATATCTTCTATAGTTAAATTTTGTTTGTATTCAGCCCAAATTTTTATCCCTTCAAACAAAGTACCACTTTGATTCCAACGTGGTTTTCCTGCCGTTAATGTAGAGTCTAGGTGAATATGGGATTCTATAAATGGTGGAGTAACTAATTTTTCTTCTATCTCAATTTCTTTTTGTGCAGAAGCAGGGATATCGTGAGAAATAGCAGCAATTCTCCCATCATCAATAGCAATATCTACTATTTGCAACTGGTAGTTTGGTAGCAGTAAACGACAGTTTCTTAGTATTAACTCATAAATTTTGTCAGACATGGCATTCTCTGGGTTGAGATTTGATAATGTTATAATAGCTTATATTGTTTCTGAAAGTTCGGGCAAATTGTCTTGCAATTCCCAAAAGAATTGGTCATCATTTGCGCGTTGGAGACCAAATTTTTCTTGTAATTGGTATAGCTCGATATTTTGAGCTTGGATATTTTAAACCATAGTTTTGTATATTCTTATTTATATTCTACAAAAGCAGTTAGCACTCAGCTAAAAACTAATAGCTGAATGCTAAAAGCTGATAGCTAGTTAAACAATTTCTAACTCTAAATTATGACTTTTAGCAAAGTCGTGAGTAAAATGATCCACAACATTTGTATCACTTAATTCCAGGTTGTAAAAATCCACAAAATCTTGCTTAAAATAAGGTCCAGCGTGCCAGGTTCCCACTTCTAATTTAATAAAACAATTTCCGGGAATTTTAAAAGCAATTACATCCTCTAATTTAGGAGTTTCTTCTGCACAAGGTGGAGCAACTGCCATTAACCATTCCTTTCCTTCTAGAGAACCCAAACATTGAGTACATTGCAGATGACGAGTAATTTTCGTAAACTTTCTACCTCTTTTCTTTAACCTCATAATATAGAATCGGGTTGTACCATTTTCTAGATTTAATTGAGCATCATCTCGATCGTATTTTTTACCATCTTCCGAAGCCAAAATTACTTGCCCAAAAGGTCTAAAATTCACTGGTGTAATTTCCTGGGCAACCAGTTGTTTAACTACTATTGATTTACTCATTTTTTTCCTTTTATGATTTTAATTTTTATCCAATTTACCTCTACAAAATTTTCACCTTAACTCGCCCCTAAACCAACAACATCTACTTAGGCAAGTCGGAAACTTTAACTTATCAAAGTTTTGCAGAAAATTATTGATTTATCTCTTAGTAATTTATGAGGTTAACAGTTCAAAACTAATCCAAAAGTTTAACTCTTAGAGAGTCTTTTTCAAGGAAATATTAAAACTTGAACCGATAGAACAAATTGACATTAATGCCTAATAGTAAAAGTCCTCAATCTTTACCAAAACTTTTTCACCAGATATAGCATTTCGCAAGGTTATGAGGTACAGTTATATTTTTTTCTTTTTCTTCCCTGTTCCCTGTTCCCTATTCACTCTATCAACTAGGAAATTTATTTTGCACGACTACTTAATTAGACTTAAACTCAAAACCATTCGCCTCAGCATAACGGTGTAAAAATCGCATTACTCTCTCAAAATTTTCCTCTGACTCAACTTCAAAAGAACATTCTACCTTGGAAAAATCACTTTCATCAGCAGACAAAAACTTTATCCCGCTAGGAGATACTTCAATATTTCCTTCTTCGTCTTTCAACCATAATTTATTTATGCTATTAGTGAAGGAACGAAAACTTTCTGTAGCTTGAAGGTTGTCAAAAATTAGTACCACTATTTTTGTGTCAGAGTTACGACGTTTTCTCAGACTAACTTCTGTAATTTTCTCATTCAAGCCTTCAATAAATTCCACAGATATAGTCATTTTATTTTTTAATTTGGTATTTAACGGTTCTTATTTTACCAATTTTACAAAAAATATGCAGAGATGAGAAGGCAGAATCAAAAAAAGTAGACTTGCTTATACCTCTAAATATATGTGATATCATGTCCGGTAACATCGGTATTGTATAGAGAAGGTAAGGAAGAAGGCTTTAGTTATCTAGGAGAGAAGGAAGAAGAAAGAAGAAAAGGAAAAACCTTAAATATGGTAAATATTTGCCCAACTTTTACACACTCCAATACCAGCGGACATGATATGATACCAAGCGTGATAAATGTTTATTACAAATGGTATAAGTAAGGAAGAGGGAAGAAAGAAGAAGGAATAAATATTGAATAAAATAGGGAAAATGATAGATATAGCTGTCTATAATGAATTTCAGTAGCTATTTTTAACTATCTCCGATTAAGATGCACTTTTTATAGCATTCTTTTTTCAAAATGGTATGAGATTTTACCTCTAGTCTCTTCCTGCTTAGAGACTGTTTGTAAAATAAGTAGGGTTTGCTGGAAAAGTCTTATTGATGAGTCTAGGAGTCAGTCATCAGGAGTCAGGAGGAATGGGGAATTTAGAGGAGAAAGGAGGAAGAATCATCCCTTAATTTTTCTGCCTTGCGTCAACCTAAAATCCTCACTTTATGGAGCTGTTTAAACGAAAACCTTGTACTTTTTCAATACCTAAAAAGGCTAAAATTTTTATCTTTCAATGCTTTTATATTTAATCAGCAAGCCCTAAGTATTAAGAGCACAAATAGTTACTAAAATGCCAAATTAGTAATACTTAAAAGAATTAAAATCTACTATATTTAGATCAATATAGGGCTACGCATTAAGGTGTTTGACATTTCTAAATCTTGTTTGCGCAGCATGACAAACGGAAAACCCTTTGACAGTTTACTATTCCCTATTCCCTATTCCCTATTCCCTAGCGCCTAGCGCTATATATTCCCAGAACAATAAGTAATAAATAGTTGTGTTGATTTATTCCTCCCTATTCCCTATTCCCTATCTGATTAAAATTGTTCATAAATCCTCTCGGAATATCTACCCTATTTCCCCAATGCAAATGTAAATAAGAAGCATGAACTTGATAAAAATTCCAGCCTGTAAAAGTTGCCTTACTCTCATTTTTTTTCTCATCAACTCGCCACATTTTATATATAGGAATCGGGGGTGCTTCAGTTAATTCTGAACGATGAAACTCGTGCCCATAAACTTGTGTATTTGCTGCTAACAAGGGAGTATCTATATTAGTAATTGCTTGCCTATATCCTAACTTTAAACTTTTCCCCATTACCGCCTTAGTCGGCAAAATTCCTACCATCTCCCAAGAGTTACTATTAAAATCAATAATTGCTTCAGATAAATACATCAAACCACCACATTCAGCATAAGTCGGCATTCCCAAAATAATTGCTTCCTTAACTGCTTTTCTAACAAAAACATTTTCACTTAACTCTTGAGCAAAAACTTCTGGAAATCCGCCACCGAAATATAAACCTTGTATTCCTTCTGGTAAATTTTCATCTTTTAGCGGACTCCAAAATACTATTTTTGCTCCCAACTCTTCCAGAATATCTAGGTTATCTTGATAATAAAAATTAAATGCGCTATCGCGAGCCACTCCCATTAAAATTTCTGACTTTCTTTTCTCAAAATTATTCGTAATTAACCTCGGGAAATGTATTTTATTATCAGAGCAAATCTTAGTAGATAAAAATTCCTGATAAATCTCATTCTCAACTTTTAAAAAAGGCAGTAACTTTTCCCAATCAAAACAAGTTTCAGCCAAATCAGCAAAGCCATTAATTAAAATATCTAAATCCGGCATTTCATCAGTAGGAACTAAACCCAAATGTCGGTCAGGAATACTAATATTTTGATGCCGTCTCAAAACCCCAAGTATAGGTAAATTTATACATTTTAAAGAATTTTGCAGTAGTTGTAAGTGGCGATCGCTCCCCACCCGGTTAAGTATCAAACCAGCAAAATTAATAGTAGGATCAAAAGAAACAAAACCATGAGCGATCGCTGCCACAGAAGCAGACAACCGACTACAGTCAAGCACCAACAAAACAGGCAAATTTAGCAACCGGGAAATATGAGCAGTAGAAGCAAAATCAGGAAAACACCCATCATCTTCTTCCCCCCTTTCTAAGGGGTGCGAGGGAGGATCGAAAAACCTCACCCCATCAAACAAACCCATCACCCCCTCCACCAAAGCATAATCAACATCCTGAATATTACCCCCAAAACATTGTTGCACATAAACTTCAGAAGTCAGTACCGGGTCTAAATTTCGACAAGGTTTACCCGTTACATACTGATGAAACATCGGATCAATGTAATCAGGCCCCACCTTAAATGATTGCACCTTAAGATTTTGCCGTTTTAAATAAGCTAGTAACGCCAAAGTAACAGTTGTTTTGCCAACACCACTACGCTCCCCTGCAACTATTAAACTCAATAGACTTCTCCAAAAAAGATATATATTTCTTGTAAAAGTAGGGAACAGGGAACAGGGAACATATTTTTACCGAAAAGAGACGAAAAATGATTTTGTGAGTAACTTTTACAACTCTAGCTTATACTCAATAAAGATCAATTTATTTTCTGGAGATATCTAATATTTCCTCCTTTTTTTTTACTCACAAAAATTCAGTTAAGAAACACCTTCCTCCTGATATATTTCATGCTCTCGGTGAATAAAAACATCCGCCAATGCCTGATAAGCTTCCGCCCAAGCATCTATAACTTCGGGCGTTGCACCTTCTCCCAAAACATCCTGCATGGCTTGCAACATACATTCTCCCACCACTGGATATTGTTCTGGTTGTACATGGGTTTGCACATGACGGTGAGCAATTTTTTCAACCGCTGATTTTAAAGCAGACAAATCATCAATATGAGTAGCATAAGCATAAACTGCAGTTGCTAACTTTGCTGGTTGAGAGCCATCAGCTTGAGCCGACATATTAAATTGTGACTTAACTTCAGGATAATTTTCAAACATTATTTCATACATCCGAGTAGTAATTTGCTTTCCTTCTTTTTTCAGGATAGGTGCTGTAGATTTCACAATATCAATTGTTTTTTGACTGACCATATATATTGTTAATAATTTAATGTCAATATAATTTTATCTAGCAATAATTTACTACTGAATAAAATCAACCTTTTCTTTATATATAGTCATTTCAGTTATCAGTGTTTTGAGCCTATACAATCTGACATTTAACTTTTAATTTTGATTTTTAAATCTTGACTTTCTTGAGTGCGTCTTATATTCTGTTCGCGAAGCCTTTCTATAGGAAACGGATACCTCAGAATTATCCACTCGATACCTGACTTCCGTGAAAAGCTATTACTTAAATTTTGATTGAGATTTAATAATTTTTGAAACTTCCTGTAAAAGTAAATCTTGTTCCTGTTTAATTTTTTCCAACCTAGTCAAAATCTGCATTAGTCTTTGGCGATTATTTATAATTTTATTTGAAGAATCTGTTAATGTTAATTTTTTACCTAAATTGCTCGTCTTAGAAATTTTTTTATTCCTAAATTTTGCATCTACAGAATTAGATTTATCACCCAAGACCCAAATACTCTTAAAAACTTTAAACGGGCTAGTTAAAATAAATAAAAATAATGATTTTCCTAAATCACTAACTACTTGCAAAAATCCTAACAATATAAATATTAATAACAAACCAGCTACTAATGTAATTAAAGGATGATTTAATAACCAAACTGTCAAAGGATGAGAGTCGATCCATTCTATAATAGGATCGGAAAAATAATGTTGAATAAACTCAGTCATTCCATAGCTCAAGCCTTCCCTTATTTCCATTATATTGTCAACAACTTTAGTTACACTTTCCACAGTTCGGTTAGTTGTATTAGTAGCAGCATCAGTCAATTTTTGAGTTGTTTGAGCAAAAAGTTCTTTTGTCTGTGCAGTTATTTCTGAAATACCACTTACAGCATTATCAGTAGTTTGAGAAATAACTTCAACACTTTGATTTTTAGCTTCACTAATACTATTAACTGATTGATTAGCTAATTCAGATAGAGAATTTTTTACTGCTTCTGTTCCCTGAGAAAAATACTCTTTTACTTGCTTCGTTGTATCAGTAGCAATATCAGTCAATTTTTGAGTTGTTTGAGCAAAAACTTCTTTTGTCTGTGTAGTTATTTCTGAAATACCACTTACAGCATTATCAGTAGTTTGAGAAATACCTTCAACACTTTGATTTTTAGCTTCACTAATACTATTAACAGATTGGTTGGTTAATTCAGATAGAGAATTTTTTGCTGCTTCTGTTCCCTGAGAAAAATACTCTTTTACTTG
>JBCDJM010000335.1:0-7884 GCA_038747755.1 Cyanobacteria bacterium P01_H01_bin.35 | reverse complement strand
ATGAACAGTTCTACGAAATATGTCAAAATAACCGCGAATTACAATTTGAACGTAATACTAAGGGAGAATTAATTATTATGTCCCCAGTTGGAGGTGAAAGTGGTAATCGAGAAGCTGACCTAATTGCAGATTTGGTCATCTGGAATCGACAAACTGGTTTAGGTTATACATTCAGTTCTTCGACTATTTTTAAATTGCCTAATGGTAGTGACCGCTCTCCAGATGCAGCTTGGATTCGCAAAGAACGATGGGAAGCTCTGACGACAGAACAAAGGCGTAAATTTCCCCCCATTGCACCAGATTTTGTTATTGAGTTAAGGTCAGCAACTGATAGTTTAGAAAAGTTGCGTTCTAAAATGGAGGAATATATTAATGCAGGGGTGTTATTAGGGTGGTTAATTAATCCCCAAGATCAGCAGGTAGAAATTTATCGCCCACAACAAGATGTGGAAGTGCTTAATCTTCCTACAGAGTTGTCTGGTGAAAATGTCTTGCCCGGATTTAATTTAAGTTTATCTGGGTACTTTTAAATCTAGAGAAATGGCAAGTTTTATTAATATTCAAACAGGTTAAAATTATGAATCTTTTAACATTAAATTTAGAGACACTTCAACTAAGTGATGAACAGTTCTACGAAATATGTCAAAATAACCGCGAATTACAATTTGAACGTAATACTAAGGGAGAATTAATTATTATGTCCCCAGTTGGAGGTGAAAGTGGTAATCGAGAAGCTGACTTAATTATTGATTTGGGAATCTGGAATAGGCAAACTGGTTTAGGTTATACATTCAGTTCTTCGACTATCTTTAAATTGCCTAATGGTAGTGACCGCTCTCCAGATGCAGCTTGGATTCGCAAAGAACGATGGGAAGCTCTGACGACAGAACAAAGACGTAAATTTCCCCCCATTGCACCAGATTTTGTTATTGAGTTAAGGTCAGCAACTGATAGTTTAGAAAAGTTGCGTTCTAAAATGGAGGAATATATAGATGCAGGGGTGTTATTAGGGTGGTTAATTAATCCCCAAGACCAACAAGTAGAAATTTATCGCCCAGAGCAAGATGTGGAAGTGCAAAATATTCCTACAGATTTGTCTGGTGAAAATGTCTTAATCGGATTTAATTTAAGTTTATCTCAATACTTTTAAATCTAGAGGAATGGCAAGTTTTATTAACACAGGACTTAGGCAAACTAAACCAGAAACCAGAAACCGGGTTTGCATGAAATGTCCTGCCATAATAATATTAACCTCCAACAAACCCGGTTTCTTATAATGCCTATGCTACATTTATATAATCACAGGCGAGATGCCTATGTTAAATTTATATAATAACAGTCAAGATGCCTATTATATTCACTTCTGACTTTATTAATCTTGGTTAAATATATGCTTAAAATCTGCCTTTTTTTTTATACCTTTTTGCTTCTGCCTTATGCCCTAATTTTGGGAATTAAAACAAAAAAAGTTCAGGCTATTTCTCTGAGCAATAATCAAATAAAAACAAACAAAATAAATTGGGATATATTAACTCAAGTCTCAACTATATCAGCTAGTATATCGGAATCACAAGCACAAAAACTTTTTCAAAAAGGAGATTTTTCTGGAAGTATACCTCTGTTAGAAGCAGCTATTCAGAATTATGCAGCTCAAGGTGATGATTATGGTCAGATAAGAGCGCTCAGAAATTTAGGTTTAGTTTATCTCAAACTAGGACAATGGGAAAATTCAGAAGACACACTCAATAATTGTTTAAATCTAATTCAACAAATATCAAATAATCAAAAAACAGCGCAACTTACGGCTAGTGTTTTAGAAGTAAAAGGTCAGTTACTATTATCTATTGGCAAAGCAGAGGCAGCTTTAAATACTTGGAAAGAAGCCAGTAAAATTTATCAAGAAATTGAAAATTATCTAGGATTGACTCGTAGTAATATTAATCAATCTCAGGCTTTACAAGCATTGGGTTTATATTCTCAGGCATTGAAACAATTAGAAATAGCTAGAGAAAATTTGCAAGACCAGCCAGATACTATAGTTAAAGCAAAAGCATTACAAAGTTTAGGTGATGTACTGCGAGGAATAGGTCAGGTAAAAGAATCTCAAAAAGTTTTAGAGTCTAGTTTGGAAATAGCAGAAAATTTACAAGACTCAGAAGAAATAGCCATAATTTTAATTAGTTTAGGCAATACAGCTATACTTTTAGAAAATCCTGAAGCTGCTAATTTATTTTATCAAGAAGCAATAGAGGAATCACCTGTAGCAGAAATTAAAATTCAAGCAATGCTGAATCAGTTAAACCTATTTGTAGAACAAGAACAATATTTTCCTGCTACAGAATCAGTTGAAAATATAGATGATTTACTGAAGCAACTACCAATTTCTCAAACTGCTATTTATGCCAGAATTAATCTAGCTCAAAGTTTACTAGAATTACGAAAAATAGCATTGGCAAATGGTAATAATCAACTATTATATTCAACAGAAAAAATTGCCGATTATTTGGTAAAAGCAGTTCAACAAGCAAGAAATTTAGCAGACACAAGAGCTGAATCTTATGCTTTAGGTAATTTAGGGAAATTATATGAGCATAACCAACAATGGAATGAGGCAAAAGATTTAACAGAAAAAGCTTTAAATTTAGCTCAAAGTATCAATGCTGCTGATATTGTTTATCAGTGGAAATGGCAATTAGGTCGGATTTTAGTGGCTCAGGAAAATAAAGAAGAGGCTATATTAGCTTATTCTCAAGCAGTAGAAACTATCCAAACTCTGCGGAGTGATATAGTTGCTATAAGTTCAGAATTAAAGTTTGATTTTAGAGATAGTGTAGAACCAATTTATCGTGAGTTAGTAGAGTTACTTTTAGAACAGCCTGAGTCTGGTAAAGATAATACTATTAGTCAAGAAAATTTGAGACAGGCACGAAAAATAATTGAAGCTTTACAGTTAGCTGAACTGGATAATTTCTTTCGGAATGCTTGTTTAGATGCTCAACCAGTAGAAATAGATTTGGTAGATAAAAATGCAGCTATTTTCTATACAATTGTTTTGGAAGATCGCCTAGCGGTAATCTTAGCAATACCAGAAGAACCTCTAGTTTATTACACAACAAATATATCAAAACAAGACGTAGATTCAACTGTTCAAACTCTGCTAGATGCTCTGACAAACCCTCAAAAACGAATCTTTGTCGAAAACTATTGGGAACCTGCTCAAAAAATCTATAATTGGTTAATTAATCCTATTGAAAAACAATTAGAAGCTAATAAGATAAAAACTTTAGTATTTGTATTAGAAGGAAACTTGCGTAATGTTCCTTTAGCTAGTCTTTATGATGGTGAGAAATATTTAGCTGAGAATTATAATGTGGCGATCGCTCCTAGTCTGGAGTTAATAGATCCCCAACCATTAGCACGAGGGGAAGTGGAAGTATTGAGCATGGGAATAACTGAAGGCCGTCAAGGTTTTCCACCGCTGCCGAATGTG
This sequence comes from Cyanobacteria bacterium P01_H01_bin.35, assembly GCA_038747755.1. Lineage (GTDB taxonomy): Bacteria > Cyanobacteriota > Cyanobacteriia > Cyanobacteriales > Microcoleaceae > Trichodesmium. Next base: position 4,394 of record JBCDJM010000335.1, on the reverse strand, counting down.
AGAAAAGAATTAGAGGATATTCAAAATCAAACTTCGAGTGAAATTTTACTTAATGAGTCATTTACAGAAAAGGAAGCTAATACTGAAGTTGTTAATACTACTTATCAAGTAATTCATATAGCAACCCACGGCGAATTTAGTTCTAATATTGAGGATACTTTTATTCTGACTTGGGATGAGAAAATTAATGTTGAAGAATTACGAAATATGATTAGATCGGGTATTCAGCAAACCAGACCAATAGAATTATTAGTATTGAGTGCTTGTCGTACCGCCACCGGAGATAACCGAGCAACATTGGGTTTAGCAGGAATTGCTGTAAGAGCGGGTGCAAGAAGTACCATTGCTAGTCTGTGGTATGTGAGCGATGAAGCGACTGCTGCATTGATGAAAAATTTATATCAAGAGTTAATAAACCCAGAAATTACAAAAGCAGAAGCTTTGCGTCGAGCGCAACAACAACTTTTAAAGGATGCTCAAACAGGAGTAATAAATTCAGAATTTGAGCATCCTTATTTTTGGTCAACTTTTATTTTGGTAGGTAACTGGTTATAGGGAATTTAGGAGTCAGGAGTCAGGAGTCAGAATCAATTAGGGGTGGGTTTATCTTTGGAGTTGCAATCATGCCAACTATAGAGAACAACCTGAAATGTTCTCTTAATTCTAGCTCCAGCAATTTTGACCATATATGTTTTTATGATATGTTGGTGTAGTGTTTCATATAAGTCTTTGCTGAAATAGAGTGGAAACCCTGTCCACTCTACCTCACTAGACTTAAGTACCTATGCAAAATTAATTACCTAATTCTATTCCAAAATCACAGGGAATATATGCTTTCTAACTTGAAAGTATGTGTAATGAATTTTGTATAACTACTTAATAGTTTGTGAGTCATTCTAGGGTTGGCTCAATGAAGTCTTTTTTAGGAGTAGGGGAGTGGGAAAGTGATTTTTTGTCCTTGTTTGTATTTGCAGAGAAATCTTTTTGGGAATTTATTACTCACTCTCCCTCTCACATTCTCCTTTTTTCAGCAAACCCTAACTATCAATTATTAATTATTCATTATTCATTAATCTAATTCTCCTTCTAAAATAGTAGCGATCGCCACACTTGCATTATCTTGAAATTCTCGGACATTAACTCTATTTAACAAGAAAATTGACAGTATCATTCCTATTCCTGCTAGTACGAAAACCAATCCATAAGCAAACATTGGTACATCAAATAAAAACCGACCAAAATCCAAAGTAGCACCACCAATAACTGTAGATAAACCTCGTGCCATTGCTTGTGCTAATCCCCAAGCACCGATAAAAGTTCCGGCTGTTTCTGCGACGGTTAAATCTAACATTAAACTGAGAGAAGCAGTGGTAGTTAAACCTGCAGCTAAACCATACAAAAATAAAGCAGTTTTAAATAAAGAAGCTTTACCAGTAAACCCAGACATAACTATCAAGATAAAACTAATTGTTGTTGCTATACATCCAACTTTTAAAGAATTTTTCTTACCCAGTCTCGGTACTACTAAAAATCCTGTTGTACCTAATCCAATTAAAGTTCCCATTCCCGAAACAGCATTCAATCTAGTAGTCTCAGAAATTGCCATAGAAAATATTTCCCCACCATAAGGTTCTAAGACTGCATCTTGCATAAATAAACTAATAATTAGAACGAATACAAATGTAAAAAATAAACCCGTTTGTCGATTAGCGGTTAAAATCTTTAAAGTTGTTGCCAGAGTGATTTTATCTTCCCGATTAGCAACAGTTGAACGAGTCCGATAACGAGAGTATTTTTGTTCAACTCCTACTGTACCAACAAAAGCCAAAATCAATACAATTGCTGGTACTTTAATAAACAAACTATTAACAGAAGCTTTAACAGTTTCTAATGGAGCATCTACACCAACTTGTCTCAACAAAACACTACTGGTAATCGCGCCAATAATAATTCCAACCATCAACATTGACCAAACTATACCCACAACTTTAGAGCGATTATCCTCATCAGAAATATCAACTAATAAAGCAGCAAAAGGTGTACCACTAGCACTTAAAGCCAAACCATAAATTATAAACATTAAACCTAACATACCAATCCAAAAATAAGTAGGATTAGTCCAACCGTTAGTTGCTAAACTATCACCAACCTGCCACATAACTTGCACGGCAAAAAAAGCAGTCACCGTAAATAAAATTGCTCCTATCCACATATAACCAGTGCGATGTTGACCAAATAAAGGTTTAGCATCAGACATACTCCCAAACCAAACTCTTGCTGGTGCCATAAATTGATATAATGACAAAGTTATTGCTACAATTGTGGCTGGTATTACTAATTCAGTAATCATCACTCGGTTTAAAACTCCGAGAGTTAAAACTGACATTATTCCTAATCCCATTTGATAGAAACCTAATCTAAACATGGTGAATAAATTAAGTTTGGGTGGAAACTTTTGATTGTCAATATTATCTGGTTTTTCGACTTGTAAATCTTCGATTGTCATGGCTATATTAATAGTAATGAATTAGTATCTATCTATAAACTGTTTGTCAACTCATAAAAACCTATCTCCAAACCTTTCTCCTGGTAAGATAGAGGCTTAGAAATGAACCCCCATTCCCTTATAGGGAAGGGGAGCGGGGAGGTTAGGTTATTACGATTAATCGGTTCCATGTAGTAGTTCTCAAAACAGCTTCTTAGATGGAAATTTAACTGACAATCTCTCGTCTAGTTTTAGACATTATACACAAAACTTACCGAAAAATAAAGGTATAAAGCGTCTCCTTGTAAGGATAAAAAAAGTGCTAGTGCCGCTACGCGGAAGTCAAAATTCAAAATTCAAAATTCAAAAGTATTGATTAGTAAAGTTTTTACTTTTTTTTAACTGGTCAGTTATTTCCGCCATTCTGCACTAGGATATTTCCTTATATTCAATCTTTTGGTTTTAACCAAAGGTAATTATCAATTATCAATTATCAATTATCAATTAATGAAGCACCCAAACAAGAAACCGGATTTATCAATAAATTTCGTGATAAAAACAATAATTAGGGCAAGAAACCCGGTTTCTGCGTAAGCCCTATACACACTAATTAGGAGAAATCTTTAACATGGCAACAACTATTTTAGGTAAAACAGGAATAAAAGTTAATCCAATTTGTATTGGCACCTGGGCTTGGGGCGATAAACTTTTTTGGAATTATGGTAGTAACTATGGGGCAAATGAAGTAGAAGCAGCTTTTAAAACTTCTTTAGAAGCTGGCATAAATTTCTTTGATACTGCTGAAGTTTATGGCAATGGTTTATCAGAAGAATTGCTAGGAAAATTCATGCAAGAAACTGAACAACCTGTGCAAATTGCTACTAAATATGGTCCTGTACCTTGGCGTTTTTTTCCAGACTCGGTTGCTGATGCTGTAACTGCTAGTTTGAAAAGATTAATGGTGCCGAAAGTTAGTCTTTATCAAGTACATTGGCCGTTTACTTTTTTGATGAGTCAGGAAACTTTATTAAATGCTTTGGCGGATGAGGTTAAGCAGGGCAGAATTGAAGCGGTTGGTGTTAGTAATTATTCTGCGGAAGAGATGCGTCAAGCTTATGAAATTCTAGAAAAACGGGGAGTAATGTTAGCAACAAATCAAGTCAGATATTCTTTGCTTTCTCGTCAAATAGAATCTAAAGGAATTTTGCAAAAAGCTAGGGAATTAGGAATTACAATTTTAGCTTATAGTCCTTTGGCTCAAGGATTATTGACTGGCAAATATACTGTGGAAAATCCACCTATGGGCGCTCGTAAATTTGATTCTCGTTTTCAGAAAAGTGGTTTAGAAAAAATTGCTCCTGTGATGTCTTTGTTAAAACAAATTGGCGAAAAATATGACAAAACGGTGGCACAAGTTGCACTTAATTGGTTAGTTTTTCAAGATAGTGTAATTCCTATTGCTGGTTGTAAAAATTCTGAACAAGTTCAACAAAATGCAGGGGCAATAGGTTGGGAAATGACTCAAGAGGAATTTAATCAATTAGAGGAAATTACCAAATAATTAATAATTAGGGCTTGCGCTCAAAAGTCTAATGGTGAAGGCAGGGAGTAGGTAGGGACGTTGCATAAGGGCGTCCGTACAGACTCAAGAGAAACAGGGAGTTATACCATTTCTCAAAAACTTTTCTGCGCTTCCGTCAAGCAGGGGAGTAGGGGAGTAGGAGAGTGGGGGAGAAGGAAAAATCAGAATAATTCATATTAACATAGCTAAAATTAGTAAAAAAGTTATTTAGCTGGTACTAATTACTTAATACTTGAAGTATTCCCCAACTATAGCATTAATGCATGGGAATTGGTATTATAGAGGAGGTAAAAAGAAAAATTATCCCTTGATGCAAGCGGACTAACT
>JBCDJM010000334.1:0-7884 GCA_038747755.1 Cyanobacteria bacterium P01_H01_bin.35 | reverse complement strand
GCGCGTCAAAGGATTTCCAGTTGCATCCTCAGAATTTTTATGATATCGTAAATATTAGTTGGCGCTGCTCGTCTATACATATGATTTTTTATTCAACTTGTCGGGAATTTTATCTGGCAGCAATACCAGAAAAATTTTCATCTTTGATAGCTTCCCATAAATAAATATATATATGCTGGTTTTTTCCATAATTAAATCTTTCCATCTATAATCCTCTTCAATGGAAAACAACCGACATTTTCATTGTACTAAGCTCCCGAAAAAAAATCGCGCGTCAAAGGATTTCCAGTTGCATCCTCAGAATTTTTATGATATCGTAAATATTAGTTGGCGCTGCTCGTCTATACATATGATTTTTTATTCAACTTTTCAGGAATTTTATCTGGCAGCAATATCAGAAATATTTTCATCTTTGGGAGCTTCTCATAAATATATGCTTGTTTTTCCCATCATCAAATCCATCAAATCTTTTCATCCATTCCTCCTCAAAAGAAAATTGAATTTTTAATACTTTACAATGAAAAGTATTAAAATTAGGTTCAAGTGGTTAGGTAAAAGGCAAAATTAAACTTGCTTTAGAATTTTATCCTAATTAACAAGAACAAGAAGTTTCTCAAACATCTGAAAAAAAGTTATCTGAAAATAGTGAATCAGAATCCCCACTAGATGATTTACGAGAAAAAATTAATCAGGAAAATTAATATAGAAGAGAAAAAATGATTACCTACCCAACTTGCCAATAATTAAAAATCTTGCCTAATAGCTGAAATACATCAAAATCAAGATTTTTTAAATCTTTTTTGTAGGAGTTTGTTGAGTTTAAGGGTTTGGAGACCAAACCCCTACCTTTTCTCTAGAAACTATTTCTATTTCCCACCATAATAAAAGGCAATTTCCTTTTCCTTCAATTCAGCAAAATCTGCATTTTTCAACATATTATTTAACTCGTCTTGAGAAATATGCTTCGCCCCAATACGCACAATACGAGACCGCATTGTATTACTAACCCCGCTCCTTTGTCGTTGACCTTCTAATGCCATAACATTTTTATAAAGGTCGAGTTTTTCTGATGGAATAGGAGAACCATCTAAATCTATTCCTTTAGCGATCGCCTCATCAACCGCATCTGCTCCAGTAGTTGATGTAGGTGTAGAATTTATTTCCGAAGACATAGCCATAAATTATTGAGTTTACATAATTATTTTATCTGCTTAAGGAGTAATTTTTTCAAATCTCTTCAATCTCAATTAAGAGTATAATCAAATTATCTAGTTGCAGTAACTTTCTTAGAGATTAATTATGAAGAAAACACCACGGATAAAAATTCCTTTAGCCGTTAAAAAATATGTGTTTAAGCGAGACAATTATCACTGTCAAAGTTGTGGTAAAAGTTCAACGGAAACAGAACTTACTATAGACCATATTATCCCCCTTGCTACAGGAGATAGTAATGATATTAGTAACCTACAAACCCTCTGTCGCGACTGCAACCAAAAAAAGAAACATCATTTCGATCCCCGCTTTAAACGAAACTTTAGTAATTAAAGTAAATTAGTATCCAGAAAAAAATTTAATTTGTCAGTAAAACATAAAATAGGTTCGGTAATTAATGTGGTACAAAGAATACCATTTATCAAAAAAATTTCTACATTTTATTCCTTATGGGAGTAGAAAAGTGGGGGAAAGTAAAAATAAGAATAATTGATATTTTTCCTGACTCAAATTAGTAAAAAAGTTATTCAAGCTGTGTTAATTACTTAATAAATGAAGTTTTTCCCAAGTATAGCGTTACTTTTAGGAATTGGTATTATGAGGTAAATATTTTTTGCTTATTCCCTATCCTACCCCCAATCTTCCCTAATCCTGAATATCTACTTCATCAAGTACGAAACTGCTGTAACATAATAAATATACCAATCCTAAATTGGTTATAATAATTTTTAGAACAGTTAATTTTAACGGAAAACCTTTAAAATCATAACTACTAACTCCTGACTGCTGACTCCTAACTACCACCAAAATATTAAAAATGAAATAGGATTGCTATAGAGGAGAAACATAAAGTGAAATCAAAAACTATCGGTCTTCTAAAGATTAAGATGTATTCTTTAATTGAAAAAATGTCTGATGTAGAATTAGAAAAAGCTTGGGAATATTTACAAAAACTTCATTATGACAGCTTCATTATGACAGCTATTCAAAAATCTAAAACAACTCACAGACCAGGAGATATATTCACTAAAGAAGAAGCCTTGCAAATCTTATACTTTTACAAAGAAGATAGTTAAAGTAAAAACAATAATTATTTATTAAACTAGAAGATAAAAACTAGAAAAAAAAATATTATAGTGACAAAAAAATAGGATTTCGACCCTCCATTTTCAAGAAAATGAAAAAAGTAAACTTCAGTTTTTTAAGTCTCCAGGTTCAGCCAGAGATACTGATAACTGATAACTGATAAATGTTAACGAAGTTCCTCTGAAAGAGGCTAACTGAAATGAGCCTAGAAGTCCGTTATGCTCGGTCTTTTATTGAAGACCTTAAAATCATAGAATCTGTTGCTTACCAGCAAATATATGATTTTGTTTTTATCAAATTTAGTCAAATAAATTATTTACAAGAATTGCCAGAACTAAGACAACTTGGAACCAGTGGTATTTTCTACAGATTTACTGTGGACAATTATCTTATAGGTATAGAAGTAACAGGTCAAATTGTTAAATTTATCCGTATTTTACCAAAGCCAGAAATCTAGTCTTCTAAACTACAGATGGCAAACTAGCAAAAATACTAAATAAAGTAATTTTTATGGAATCAAAAGCACTCTGGCAACGCTATATTGACTGGCTTTACTACCACGAAGGATTAGGTTTTTACGTTGATATAAGTCGCATTAAATTTGACGACTCCTTTGTTGAGACAATGAAGCCTAAATTTGAAAAAGCTTTCCAAGATATGGAAGGATTAGAAAAAGGAGCGATCGCTAACCCAGATGAAAACCGGATGGTTGGCCACTATTGGCTCAGAGATGCTGATATTGCTCCTACCCCTGAAATTAAACAAGAAATTGTCCAGACTCTCGAACAAATTGAAACTTTTGCCAAAAAAGTCCATAGTGGAGAAATCAAACCACCCAATGCTCCCAAATTTACCGATATTCTGTCCATTGGTATCGGTGGTTCAGCTTTAGGCCCTCAATTTGTCGCCGAAGCTCTTGGCCTTGATAACCCACCAATGGAAATACACTTCATAGACAACACAGATCCAGCAGGTATAGATCGGGTACTCTACAAACTAGGCGATCGTCTCAACAGCACCCTAGTTATAGTCATTTCCAAATCAGGAGGTACGCCAGAACCTCGCAATGGTATGATGGAAGTAAAAGCAGCTTTTGCATCTAAAAATTTAAAGTTTGCTAGTCAAGCCGTTGCTACTACTACTCCTAATAGTAAACTAGGTCAAATTGCTAAATCTGAAGGATGGATAGATGTTATCCCGATGGCAGACTGGGTAGGTGGACGTACTTCCGAACTCTCCTCCGTTGGTTTACTACCCGCAGCACTGCAAGGAATTGATATTCGGGCTATGCTTGCTGGGGCAAAAGAAATGGACGTAGTTACTCGCAAACATGAAATTCAAGGTAACCCCTCTGCTTTATTAGCTTTGAGTTGGTATGCCGTAGGTAACGGTCATGGGGAAAAAGATATGGTAGTCTTGCCATACAAAGATAGTCTACTGCTATTCAGTCGTTATCTACAGCAGTTAGTTATGGAATCTTTAGGTAAGGAAAAAGACCTAGATGGCAAAGTAGTCAACCAAGGTATTGCAGTTTATGGTAACAAAGGTTCCACAGACCAACACGCTTATGTACAACAGTTGCGAGACGGTGTATCTAATTTCTTTGTCACTTTTATCGAAGTTCTCGAAGATCGTCAAGGTACTTCACCTGAAGTAGAAGCAGGGGTGACATCTGGAGACTACTTATCTGGTTTTCTCCAAGGTACTAGACAAGCACTCTATGAAAATGAGCGAGATTCTATTACAGTTACTATTCCTAAAGTTAATCCTTATAATGTAGGGGCACTAATTGCCCTTTATGAGAGAGCAGTTGGTTTTTATGGATCTCTAGTTAATATTAATGCGTATCACCAACCAGGAGTAGAAGCTGGTAAAAAAGCTGCAGCTACAGTGCTAGAATTACAACAACAGGTCATAAATATCCTGAAGCAAGAAGGAAATCCTCTATCTTTAGAAGAATTAGCCCAAAAAGCAGGAGCTGCTGATAAAATAGAAACCATCTACAAGATTTTACGTCATTTGGCAGCTAATCAACAAGGTATTGTTTTCCATGGAAATCTTGGACAACCAGCTACTTTAGCTGTAAGTTATACATAATAGTAAATAATATATTTTTCTGTTAGAATTGAGAATTGGTGGTAGGGGTTCATTAATGGATAATGGATAATGGATAATTGATAATTACCTCTCCCTAAAAGGGAGAGGATTGACACGAAGGCAGGAAAAGATTTATTTTTTTCCCCTTGAAAGGGGAGACTTCAGGGCGTGAATTATCTAATTATTTAATTGCTTAATTATTAATTATTTCGCTAAAAACATAAGATTAAATATTACCTAAAATATACTTTTTTTGAAAATTTATGATGGTATATACTTAAGCTGATTTTACCCTCAAAATAGATAAGTCAAGCCCCTACTGATTTTAAGTCTCTGGAAAATATCAAGTAACAACCAAGGAGAATTTGCTCTTCAGTGAAGTAGGAACTTAGGTCCCCAATTTTATCCCCTAGATAAAGCTAATCAAAAAATCAGGTCAATAACCTCTCGTTTTAATGGGATAAAAAAATAAACTTCAATATTTAAAGCCTCCTAATTCAGCCAGAGGTACTCATAACTGATAACTGAAATGACTGACTTCCAAACTAAAGAAGGTTTTTAGATCGAAAAATGCCCTTAACAATTCTTGTTGTTGATGATGACTTAGGAACTAGGTTATGTGTTAGTGATTACCTAGAGGTATCTGGTTACTTAGTTGTCAAAGCTGAAAATGGTCAACAAGCTTTAGATTTAGTTGAGAAATCTCAGCCACATCTGATTATTACTGATATTGCTATGCCAGAAATGGACGGTTATGAACTGGTAAAACGAGTTCGGGCACGTCCAAATTTTCGTCTCTTACCTGTAATTTTTCTAACCGCTCATACAAGTACACAAGATAGAGTTAAAGGTTATCAATTGGGGTGTGATATTTATTTACCAAAGCCTTTTGAATTAGTAGAGTTAGGAGCAGTAGTTCGCTCTTTATTAGATCGATATGCTCTTATTGCCCAAGGTTTACCTAGAGCTAATTCTTTACCTACTAATAGCCACTCTTTGGCAACAGAAAAGCTATCAAAATCAGATTATTCAGAAACAGTATCTCAGTCAATTATCATAAATTCTCAGATTAGTTTGACGAACCGAGAACAGGAAGTTTTAAGTCTCTTACTTAATGGTCTTTCTAATGTTCAAATTGGCGATCGCCTACATTTAAGTCCTAGGACTATTGAAAAATATGTGAGTAGTTTATTTAGAAAAACTGATACTAACAATCGAGCAGAATTAGTTCGTTTTACTATGGAAAATTACTTAGCTAATTAGGGTTTGCTGAAAAAGTCTTTTGGTAGGGTTAGGAGTCAGGAGTCATAATAAATGGGAATTACCAATGGATAATTGATAATTAATTAATTCTGTTTAAAGCCTTATATCATGTCCGGATAATTAGTGATAAAAAAAACTTTCTTCTTTTTATACTTTCTTTCTTCTCTCTTCCCTCCTGACTCCTCCCTACTTATTTATAACTATTCAAGCTGACATGATATTATATTTCAAGAGAAAAAAATTTGTGATTTCCTGATATTCAATCCTCGAAGGTAAAACCAGAGGTAATTATCCATTATTCATTATCAATTAAAGAAAAATATCCACGAGTGAACATTAATTTAGTGAGTATTTTTTTGTAATTTCTTCCAGGTTTAGAACTACTTAAACTGATGATAAATCATTTATTATTCAGCCAACCCTAATTAATAATTTTTTAGTACAGGTAAATAATCTCAAATTCAGCGCTCCCTAAACTACTATTTTATTTTGAGTTATCAAATAATCTAATAGCCCTTCACAAGCATCTAAAAGTATCTCAATCACATAATCAAATCCATCTGAACCACCATAATAAGGATCGGGTACTTCCTCAACATCAAAATGTCTACAAAAGTCACACATTAACTTCACTTTATCCCCATATTTACCAGCACTATCTAAGCGAAGTACATCCCGATAATTTTCCTTATCCATTGTCAGAATTAAATCAAAATTATTGAAGTCTTCTACCTGAAATTTACGAGCTGAACCTTTCAGATTAATACCTCTCATCTTAGCTGCATAAGTCATTCTAGAATCAGGAGGACTACCTATATGATAACCTCCAGTACCAGCAGAATCACAAACTAGGCAATCTTTCAAATTAGATTTTTCTATCAGATGATTCATAATATTTTCTGCCGAAGGAGAACGACAGATATTACCAAGACAAACAAATAATAGTTGATAAGACATAAATTAATTTATAATGCAGAATGCAGAATGCAGAATTATCAAATTTTTTAGAAATCCAAAAGACTAGGATACAGCTTTTCAGTTATCCTACTACTATTATTTTGTAGCTATCTAACTTCAAACCTTTCCTAGCCATTATTAATATTGAAACTATAATCCAGGTATATTTAAACCACCTGTCAACTCTTCCATACGTTCACGCATAGTAGCAGTAGACTTAGTATAAGCATCTAGCATTGCTGCTGTCACCAGTTCAGAAATTACCTCTGCTCCTTCCCCAAGTGCATCTGGTGAAATTTCTACTCGCCTTGGTTCTTGGTTTCCACTTAGAAAAACCTTCACTAAACCACCACCTGCTGTTCCTTCAACTTCTAATTGATCGAGTTCTTCTTGAAGTTGTTTGGCTCCTTCTTGAACTTGTTGAGCTTTTTTAAAAGCTTCAGTTAGTTCTTTCATTTTACCTAAGCCAAAGCCAAAACCTTTTCCTTGTGACATAATTACTCTTCTATGGTAAGTCTTATTTGGTATTTGTTTGTTGCCATTTTATAGATTCTCAATCACTGATACAGAATCTAATTGTATTTCCTGCTTTAGTAGGAGCTGATTAAAATGCTAACCTACGCAGCTATAGCATCATAGCATCTATCTTAACGAAGTCAGAAGTCAGAAGTCACAAGTTAGAAGTTAGAAGTCAGAAGTTGTTTTTGTAACGGGGGTTAGAGCAATGCTCCAAAAACGTTTCGCCGATCAAGGCGAGGTTTTAGACCCAATTATTTTGGTAAAAATCATAACACTAAATATGGATTTTTAGGGCTTGATTATAATGAATAAATTGACATTTATTTTCCTAATTTATTCAATATTTTCTAAGACAATAAAACTCTTTATAGCTGCTCAACTTTATTAAATATACTAATTAATTGTTCCAGAAGGTGGGGAATCTGAAACCGCTGCTAATTTCTGGTACTTTAACCAATAAAAAACCTATGGTAATTTATTTTTTGTTAGGGATCTGAGTCATTGGCAGAAAAATTATCTTGGCAACAATAATTTATTCATCTTTTCTATTTTATTTGTACCCCTAAATTATGCAACTACTATCAAACACAAGTTATAATTTATTAGTATTATAGCAATCCTAAATGATTTATGAAAAGTAGCCATACATGAAAATTTTGGGAAAATCAAAGGTTTGACGATGTGTAACCAGCTCAAACAAATATTTGATTAGAGTATACCATTTATAGCTTTTCACGAATGAAATAGGAT
>JBCDJM010000333.1:0-7936 GCA_038747755.1 Cyanobacteria bacterium P01_H01_bin.35 | reverse complement strand
TAAAACTTTCAGCCTTTTTAGGTATTGAAAAAATCCCAGCTTTTAGGTCTGTGCGGTTCAAAAATTTAGTATTTTGGGCAGACAAAGACAGAAAAATTGAGGAACAGTTCTTACTCCTACCTCCTCACTCATTCCCGCTTCCTCCTGACTCCTGACTCCTGACTCCTGACTCCTACCCCTACCACAAGACTTTTTCAGCAAACCCTAGTTAATGAGGCTAATTTATCAAAAAATCAACCCTTCTTTTTCCTCTCTAAATCTAAATTCAGACAAATTATAAGAAGAGTTGAATGTATGAATAATTTGCTGATAGATGCACAATCAGGTATTTTATATTTTGCTTTGAAAATGATAGTATGAGTTTTGCTTCTGTAAATATTACTTGTAAGCATTCAGCTATTAGCTAGCCTCCTACGGAGGAACTTCGTTAACAGCTTTTTAATCAATCAAGCAAACATTTGCTGAATTTCTGCTATATTGCTATATTTTTAACCAGAGAATTGAAGCAAAATAGCGACTAGCTCTAGTTATCAACTCTAATTGTCATAAAGCTATTAGCTGATGGCTGAGTGCTGAGTGCTGAATGCTTACTATTACTTCAGACTAATTTGATAACCAGAGCTAATTTCATCCGCTGCTTTAGCAACTGTTTGACGAACATTATCAGGCAGTGGAATATAACCTAAATCTGCACTTACCTTTTGCCCCTCATTTAATCCATATTCAATCATTTTTTCTATCGCTTGAGCTTTAGCTGCATTAGGGTATTGATTATAAATCAACATCCAAGTATAAGTAACGATAGGATAAGAATTACTACCTTCAGGATCGCTAATAAAAGCACGAAGATTTCCAGGTAATTTTACTGCTGCTAGAGTAGCCTTAGCAGACTCTAAAGAAGCCTTAATATACTGACCAGATTTATTTTCCAGAGCTGCAGTAGGAAGACCAGCATTCTTAGAAAAACCAAACTCAATGTAACCTATGGCACCCTCAGTTTGACGAATTCCAGCAGCTACACCATCATTCTTCTGACCACCTATTCCTGTTGGCCATTGAACAGTTTTACCTTCTCCTACTTTTTGTTTCCACTCTGGACTAATAGCACTTAAATGCTTCGTAAATACTCCTGTAGTTCCACTACCATCAGAACGATGAACTACTGTAATTGGTAGATTTGGTAAATTTACGCCAGAATTAATAGCAGCAATTTTTGAGTCGTTCCACTTGGTAATTTTACCCAGAAGGATATCTACATAAACTTCTCTGGATAATTTCAGATCGGATACACCTGGTAGGTTATAAGCTAATACAATACTACCCGCAGTCATGGGCAACATCATAACTCCCCGACCCACTTTGGCAATTTCATCATCTTTCATAGCCACATCAGAAGCACCGAAATCTACCAATTCTTGAGTAAATCTCTCAACACCAGCACCACTACCAACTGATTGATAATCTACCCCAATATCAGAACGACTATCTCTCATATCAGCAAACCAGCGTTGATATAGAGGAGCTGGAAAAGATGCACCTGCACCTACAAGATTGACTTTTTGTTGAGCGAGACTGTATTTTACTCCAGCAATTGTAGTAGCTAAACCAACTGTTAATGCTACTAAAGATACTTTAGAAGTATTACGAATTATTTGACTAAATTTGATACTAAGTGTCATAAGTATTTAAAGTCTGATATTGATTTTAAACAAAAGCAACAGTTAAATCACAGTTGAACATACTCAAGTTAAAAATAGGTTAAGAAAATCTCAAATCAAAGTTAAGAAATTTTATTTTTTGTTGAAATAAATAAAGGAATGTGGGTAGTATTTTGAGGATGGCGATCTAGAGTAGACTTGACTTTGTAACTTCTCTACAGTGTTATTAAATATATTGATTGAAAACTACTTTTAGGCTGCTTGTATGGAAATGAAGGAATAAAGATGGTAAAATCTGCACGATATTAAAAACTACCTTAACTATAAAGGCTCGCCGTGGTTCAAGCACCCCTATCAACTAATACAGACAGAAATGCCAAAGCTTTCCTATCTTTGTCAGAGAAGAGAAACCAGTTAGAGCAATGGCTCCATAATTTAGCCAAGCAAATTATTTCTGGGTATCGCCTTAGTCGAGAAGACGCCATGAAACTTACTCAGATTGCAGAACAAGAAGATATACTTCTACTTTGTGAAGCTGCTGATACAGTTCGTCAGGCTTGCTGTGGTAATATAGTAGATTTGTGCAGCATTATTAATGTTAAGTCTGGAGGCTGTTCAGAAAATTGTAGCTTCTGTTCCCAGTCAGCTTATCATCCTGGAGAAGTTTCCCCTATTTATGGCCTCAAATCGACTGAAGAAATTTTAGCCCAAGCAAAGGCAGCAGAAGCAGGTGGAGCCAGAAGATTTTGTTTGGTTTCTCAGGGTAGGGGTATTAAGTATGATAGTCCCAAGTCTACAGAGTTTGAGCAAATTCTGGCTACAGTAAAACAAATTATTGCTGAAACTAATATTAAGCCTTGTTGTGCTTTGGGAGAAGTAACACCAGAACAAGCTCAAGCATTGGCGGAGGCAGGAGTAACTCGCTACAATCATAATTTGGAAGCTTCTGAGAATTTTTACCCGGAAATTGTCACGACTCATAGCTGGAATGACCGAGTTCAAACTGTGAAAAACCTCAAAGCAGCAGGTATTCAAGCTTGCACTGGGGGTATTATTGGCATGGGGGAAACTTGGGCAGATAGAATAGATTTGGCCCTAGCTTTGCGAGAGTTAGAGGTTGAGTCTGTACCTTTGAATTTGTTAAACCCTCGTGAAGGTACCCCATTAGGTGATTTGCCTAAATTAGACCCTTATGATGCTTTGAAGGCGATCGCTATTTTTCGTCTTATCCTACCAAAACAAATTATTCGTTATGCTGGAGGGCGAGAAGCTGTGATGGGAGAGTTGCAAGCTTTGGGTTTGAAGGCAGGTATTAATGCTATGTTGATTGGTCATTATCTGACAACTCTTGGTCAACCTCCAGAAAAAGACCAAGCAATGTTAGAATCTTTGGGACTTCAGGGTGGAGAAACTCCTATTGCAATTAAATAGGTTATAAGCATTCAGCTATCAGTTATTACTTTTGATGTAGGATAAAATCTTGGATGAATTATGCCAGATTTTAATCTTACTAGAAAACAAAAGTTGTACCTTTTGACCAAAAAATCAGGTCTCAAGCCTCCCCTTGGCTGCGCCGCGAGCTGCCGCTCTACAAGGGGATGAAAAAAATATATTTAATATTTGCCTTATGCTTTAGGCAGAGGTACTGAATTGCGCAGTTACGACCCAGGAGGCTAACTGAATTGCGCAGTTACGACCATAGGAGGCTAACTGATAATTGATAACTGAAATTACCCTAGAGCTTATATTCATTTAAACCCCCTTTTTAAGAAAGCCTATTATTGGTGTTTGCGTAGCATTCTGGAGGAAGATCCAACTAATAGCTGTTTGCGCAGGATTCCGCAGGAAATGCTTACCGAAAAATTAAGGTTTAAAGCCTCTCCTTTCAGGGAGAAAAAAGCGGTCGTTTGCAGAGCATGACCTTAGGAAAGCTTTGCCCCAGCAAAACGCCATATCCAATCCACCAAGAGAATAAAAAAAGTTCCTCTGAACCAATCCTCTTCTTAAAAAGAATAGGTAACTATTAATTGTTAATTGTTAATTATTAATTATTAATTGTTAATTATTGAAAATAGGTTTTACCTACTAAGATAATTGTTTATGCTAAAAAGTAATTGTTAATTACCCTGAACAAAAAATGGGGATAAAAAAAATTAACTTCAGTATTTCAAGACTCTGGCTTTAGGCAGAGGTATTGATAACTAGATAACTAATAACTGAAATGACAATTACAGTAGAATTACTTTGGGCAATTACAGGTTTACTCTTGACAATTGCGGCAACATTTTTACCAGTCTCTTTTGCTAGTCTAACTTGGATTTGGGAACAGCAAGAAGTCAAGACTTTTTCATTAGGAGTAACTTATCAAGTTGGTGCTGTTTTATTGGTAGGTTGTTTGGGAGGAAAAAATGCTGCTGTTATCTCTCAAATAGCCTATATATTTTTAGGTATAACTTTATTACCTGTGTTTAGTGAAGGTGGTGGTATTAGTTATTTGAGAGAACCTAGTTTTGGTTATTTATTGGGTTTTATTCCTGGAGCTTGGATATGTGGAAATTTAGCTTTTCAAGAATATCCTAAATTAGAATCATTGGCTTTTAGCTGTTTATGTGGTTTGTTGAGTGTTCATGTAACTGGGTTAACTTATCTAATTATTAGTGGTATTTTCGGCTGGAGAAATATAGAATCATTATCTTTATTTGAAGCTATTTTTAGATATTCTATTTTTCCTTTGCCAGGACAACTAGGAATTATATGTGCTGTAGCAGTTATGGCTTATTTTCTAAGACGTTTACTTTTTTATTAAAAATAGGGAGTAGGGAGTAGGGAGTAGGGAATAGGGGGTACATATAAAAAGTTCTTCCTCAATTTAAATTGTAGAGTAAATCTAACTAAATATAGTAATTATTAAACTTGAAATTACCTTTGAAAAAAAATCCCTTATTCTGGATAGCTGCAATTATCAGCATTGTACTAGACCATTTAAGTAAATTTTGGGTTGTACAAAATTTTCAACTCGAAGAAAGTTTGGCTTTATGGCCTGGTGTATTTCACTTTACTTATGTGACTAATACTGGAGCAGCTTTTAGTCTTTTTAGTAATGGTGGAGTTTATTGGTTACGGTGGTTATCTTTAATAGTTAGTCTAGGTCTGATGGGTTGGGCTTGGTTTGGGCCTAGATTTAATCGATGGGAACAATTAGGCTATGGTTTAATTTTAGGAGGAGCATCAGGTAATGGTATTGATAGGTTTCTTTTCGGTTATGTAGTAGATTTTCTACATTTTCGCCTCATAGATTTTCCCGTTTTTAATGTGGCAGATGTTTCGATTAATATTGGGATTGTATGTTTACTCATTGCTACATTTTTTGCTGAAGTACCCAAATTAGGGAAGAAGACAAAAGGAAGAAAGAATAAGGAAGAATAACGAAGAATAACGAAGAATAACGAAGTAGAAAGAAGGAATAAACATTAGAAAAAAAGGAATAAACGATAGAGATAACTATCTACAATAAAAGAGCATTTAAAACTAAACTGGTCTAGTTTCGTTGATAAAATTTTTCCTCTGGAGTGTAATAATAAACCTAGTTTATCAGAGGTAAATGTTAGTATAGTAAAGAAATTTAATACAAACTCAGTTTCTTCTTCCTTGCTTAATACACATCTCCTAATAATAAAAAGTAAAATCAATTATCTCAAATAAATCATTAATTTTTCCCCCCTATTCCTGTACGGGCGATTTCCTGCGGAATGCTGCCCAAACACGAATCGCCCCTACTCCCTACTCCCTACTCCCTATTTTTTACAATTATCACAGTGACCGCAACGCATATTTTGAGCTTCCTGAAAAAAACCAAATGCTTCTAATAAAAATTGCCATCGACATTTCTTAGTAGAAAAATATTTATTCATTTCTTCAACTCCTGAACTGTAATTTAAAGAAACTTTTTTACCATTACCAGACTTATTAATAATATAGTTAAACGGGTCCCGCCATCTCAATTTTCCAGAAGAATGCAGAATAGATAGAGCGATCGCTCCATTAGGAAATTCATCTATCAAACTATCAATATTTCCCGTAGTTGGAAGTTGTTTAATTAATTTTTCTGCTGCTTGATATTGTGACTTTAATTTATCTGCTAAAAATTTTTGTCTCTGTTTATCTTCTGGATCTAACCAACCAGTCGGTTCGCTAATTAAAGTTAAAGCTTCTGCAGGTTTTCCGTCTCTACCTCCCCTGCCAACTTCTTGAATATATTCTGATAAAAGTGATGGTGCTTGAAAATGTATTACCCACCGTACATCTGGTTTATTTATTCCCATTCCAAAGGCAGAAGTACAGACTACAAAATTTATTTCTCCACCTATCCAAATTTTCTCAATATGTCGTCTTTCTTCTGCACTTAAACCAGCATGATAAGCTGTAGTTTGATAATTTTTTTCTCGTAATATTTCTGCTAATTTCTCACTGTCTTTTCTGGTTCTGACATAAACTAAACCTGCTTGTTTTTCTCTGGCTTTGATAAACTTAAATAATTGTTGACGGCGACTTCTCGGAGTACAAATATGTTGAATTTTTAGATGTAAATTATTTCGATAAGGGCTGAGTAAAAATGGTGTTGGGTTTTGTAATTGTAGGGTAGTTTTAATAATTTTTTGTGCTTGAGGATTGGCAGTAGCGGTGAAAGCTGCAATAGCAATATTTGTACCTGGTGGTTTTGATTTTATTAGCGCCGATCTGACTGATCCTAAACGTCTATATGCAGGGCGAAATGTTTCTCCCCATTGTACTAAGCAGTGAGCTTCATCTAATATTAAACCGTTGATTTTTGTCTGGGGTTGAGATAGTAAATTCCAGATTTTTTGGTTGAATAATGTTTCTGGAGAAAGGTAAAGTAATCTGAGTTTATTTTGTTCTAATTTTTGGAATGTTTGTCGTTTTTTTTGTGGGGTAAGTTGACTGTGGAGTAAAGCAGCAGGTAGGGAGCGATCGCTTAGTTCTTGTACTTGGTTTTCCATTAGTGCGACTAGGGGGGAAATGACTAATGTTAAGCCTGTTTGTAGCAGGGCGGGAAGTTGAAAGCATATTGATTTTCCACCTCCGGTTGGCATTATTATTAGGGCGTCTTTTCCGGTTAATAGACAGTTTATTATTTCTCCTTGTGGGGGTCGAAAATCGTCGTATCCCCAGATTTTTTTGAATGTTTCTTTGACAGTATTCCAGGATGTTTGTTGTGGGTTTTTCATTATATTGAAGCACAAATATCTTGCCTGTTGGCTTTTTGTGTTGAATAAAAAGTCTAGTGTATGGGCGAGTTACCCCAGCTAACATTATCGTATCAGAGTTAATTTCAGATTGCAAGCCTCATCCTACTTTCGACGCATTGTTTTTTTGGGTGCTTCAGAAAATGTTTTTTTGCTGCTCGTCTGAGAAGCGATCGGCACACAAGGATTTCGCCACAGATGCACGGATGGATAATGCAACCCTCATCCTACTTTCGACGCCTTGTTTTCTTTGGGTGCTTCAGAAAATGTTTTGGCTGGTTGTCTGAGAAGCGATCACCTTTCAGCTCTTTTGATTGTGTAGCTTATGCATCTTGCCTGTTAGTTTTTCTGCGTTGAATAAAAAGTCTAGTGTATGGGCGAGTTACCCCATCTAACATTATCGTATCAGAGTTAATTTCAAATTGCAACCCTCATCCTACTTTCGACGCGCCGTTTTTTTTGGGTGCTTTATACAATGTTGAATTTTGCTGGTTGTCTGAGAGGGGATGCCTTTTTCGACGCGCCATTTTTTTCTGAGTGCTTCAGGAAATGTTAGATTTTTGCCTGGGAGGCAATACTTTTTGAAATGCTTCAGGGAATGATTATTGCTTGGTTGTCTGGGAAGGGATGACTTTTCGTCGCGCCATTTTTTTTCGGAGTGCCGAGCGAGAATGCCTAATTTTGATGGTTGTCTCAGAGGCGAATACTTTTTGGAAGTGCCGAGCGAGAATGTAGGATTTTCCTGATTGTCTGAGAGGGGATGCCTTTTTCGACGCGCCGTTTTTTTGGGAAGTGTTTCATAAAATGTCGAATTTTGATGGTTGTCTCAGAGGGGATGCCTTTTTCCAGAGCTTCAGAGAATGATTCTTGCCTGGTTGTCTGGGAAGCGATCGCCTTTTTCCACGCGCCGTTTTTTTGGGAAGTGTTTCATAAAATGTCGAATTTTGATGGTTGTCTCAGAGGGGATGCCTTTTTCCAGAGCTTCAGAGAATGATTCTTGCCTGGTTGTCTGGG